>JBFWMJ010000134.1:0-7259 GCA_050251675.1 Sphingobium sp. | reverse complement strand
GCCCCGGTATAGAACAAGCGGCATAAAAAAGGACCCTCTTCCCATGGACATCCTATTCAGTTCCTCCCGGCCGGCCGCTGACACGCTGGTCATCGCCGTCGGCAAGGGCGTGCCGGACCGCGTGCCGCTGGCCGCGTCGGCGACGCTGGTCGCGGGCGCGCAGGCCGCTCGCTTCACCGGCGAGGCCGGCGCGACCTTTGAAAGTTTCGTGGAGGAGGCCGGCGCCGTCGTCCGTGTGATCCTGTTGGGGACCGGCGATGGGACGGACAAGGATATGGAGCGCGCGGGTGGCAGCCTGACGGCGCGTCTCGCGACCAGCGGCGCCGTCCATGCCGCGGTGGAGTTTCCCCAGGGCGCGGCCGATGGGGGCGCGGCCAGGCTGGCGCTGGGCGCGGTGTTGCGCGGCTGGCGGATCGATCAGTATCGCACGCGGCAGCCGGAAAAGGCGAAGCCGACATTGACGACGGTCACGCTGGTTGCGCCGGGCGCGGAAGCGGCGTGGGAGGAACAGGCGGCGATCGCCGACGGCGTGGCGTTCGCCCGTGGACTGGTCGCCGAACCCGCCAACATCCTCTACCCTGAAAGTTTCGTCGAGCGGTGCCGGCATCTGACCGATCTGGGCGTCAGGATCACCGTGCTGGACAAGGCGGCGATGACCGACCTCGGCATGGGCGCTTTGCTGGGCGTGGCGCAGGGTTCGGTGCGCGAACCCCGCATTCTGGCGATGGAATGGGACGGCACGGGCGGTTTCGGTGAAAAGCCGGTGGTGTTCGTCGGCAAGGGCGTGACCTTCGACACCGGCGGCATTTCGATCAAGCCGGCCGCGGGCATGGAGGATATGAAGTGGGACATGGGCGGCGCGGGCGCGGTCGCCGGCGCGATGAAGGCGCTGGCCGGGCGCAAGGCAAAGGCGCATGTCGTGGGCATATGCGGTCTGGTGGAAAATATGCCCGACGGCGGTGCGCAGCGGCCGGGCGACATCGTCACGTCCATGTCGGGCCAGACGATCGAGGTGCTGAACACCGATGCGGAAGGGCGGCTGGTGCTGTGTGACGCGATCAGCTGGGCGCAGAAGACCTATGCGCCAGAGGTGCTGATCGACCTTGCCACGCTGACCGGTGCGATGATCGTCGCCCTGGGCGATCAATATGCCGGGCTGTTCAGTAATGACGACGGGCTGGCCGGCGACCTGCTGGCTGCGGGAGAATCGGCCGGCAATCCGCTGTGGCGCTTCCCCTTGTCCGATGCGTATAACAAGCTGATCGACAGCCCGATCGCCGACATGAAGAATATCGGCGGACGTTTCGCCGGGTCGATAACGGCCGCCCAGTTCATCCAGCGCTTCGTGGATGATGGCGTCAAATGGGCGCATCTCGACATTGCCGGCATGGTCTGGGCCGACAAGCCGGGCGTGACATGGGACAAGGGGGCGACCGGCTATGGCGTCCGCCTGATCGACCGGCTGGTGGCGGCGCGGTTCGAGCGGTGAGCACCCGTTCCGCCGCGTCGGGCCGGTCGGGGCGGGGCAGGGGGCGCTGACCGCCATGCAGGTCGATTTCTATCAGCTGAGCCGTGACCCCGTCGGCCGGGTGCTGCCGGCCATCGCCGCACGTCTGCTGGACATGGGCGCGCGGCTGTTGGTCGTGGCGCAGGACGATGCGCTGCTGGCACGGGTTTCGGCCGGCCTGTGGGCGGGACCGCCGGAAAGCTTTCTGGCCCATGGGCGATCCGGGCAGGGACATGAAACGGTGCAGCCGATCCTGCTGGATACGCGCTGCGTGGCGGATAATGGCGCCCGCCATATCGCGCTGGTCGACGGGCTGTGGCGGGACGCGGCGCTGGAATTCGACCGCGCTTTCTACTTTTTCGATGCCGATACCATCGACGGCGCGCGCGACGCCTGGCGTGCGCTGGCCCGGCAGGACGGGGTGACGGCCCGGTTCTGGTGGCAGGACGGCCGTAAATGGGTGCAGGGGCCATGATCGCGGGGCGCGCGCAACGCCTCTTGCGGGCTGAAACGCCCCGGTCTAAAGGGCGCGCCAGCATAATCCCCTTCATTCGGAGTTTTTCGGGCCCATGGTCGCAACCCGCACCTTTTCCATCATCAAGCCCGACGCCACGCGGCGCAACCTGACGGGTGCGATCACCAAGAAGCTGGAGGAAGCGGGCCTGCGCGTCGTCGCGTCCAAGCGCATCCGCATGAGCCGCGAACAGGCGGAAGGTTTCTATGCCGTCCACAAGGAACGGCCCTTTTTCGCTGATCTGGTCGCCTTCATGATTTCCGGGCCGGTCGTCGTGCAGGTTCTGGAAGGGGAAGGCGCCGTGAAGCGCAACCGTGACATCATGGGCGCGACCAACCCCGCCAATGCCGACGAAGGCACGATCCGCAAGGAATTCGCCGAATCGATCGAGGCCAATTCGGTCCATGGTTCGGACAGTGAGGAAAATGCCGCGATCGAGATCGCCTATTTCTTCAAGCCGGAAGAAATCGTCGGCTGATCATCGCGACAGCAGCATGCGAAAAGGCCCGCCGCTTTATCGGGGCGCCGGGCCTTTTCGCGTCAATGGGGCATCGTCACCGCGACAGCGGTCCAGCGGCTGTCGATCGCTTCCTGCGTGGGGCGATGCGAAAGAGCCGGGATCAGGGAAAGGCCCCGCAGCTTCATGGCATGGCCGGCGACCATGCGTCCCGATACGCTGTAGCCGATATCATAGACGGCCCGGTCCTCATGCACCTTTCCCTCCACCACGAAGCGGGTCGTGATCGCCACGGGCAGCAATTCGTCTCCGACGCTGTTGTCGGGCAGCCCGGCTTTGGCCCGGGCACGGATCAGGCCGGCCTTGAACCATCGCATTTCGATGCGGGGACGGCCGGTGGTGGTGACGGGGGCGACGCCCAGCTGGGTTGGAAACCGGATCGTCTGGCTCTGGATCGTTTGCAAAGGCGCGTCTGGCGACAGGATCAGTCGATCATCGCCGTCCCGTTCGGCGTTCAGGACCAATGCCGCCGCCCGGCTCGATTGCCGATCGGCTTCGACGGCCGCTCTGACGCGCTGGTCGCGCTTGTCTGCCCAGTTGAGATAGAGGGTCATGGCGGAGATCAGCACCGCCAAAACCGCCACGCCTTCGCCCAGGGTGATCCGGCGGCGGGTGGCGGGCTCCCGCGCCTCGGCTTTGCTGGAGTCCGGCGCGGGCTTGCTCATCTCAATTCACCTGTGGCGGCATTTCGAACCGGTCGATAACCCATTCTTCCGCTTGCGCGCCGCCGATCCATTCCTGCATCCACGGATGGGCGATGATCGCGCGCATATAGCCTTCGGCAAAGCGCGCGACGGGCAACTGATAGGTGATCAGGCGGGTGACGACCGGCGCGAACATCACGTCGACGGCGCCGAATGCGCCGAACAGGAAATCACCCGGCCCGCCATGGCGGGCGCGCGCCTGCGCCCATAGTTGCATGATGCGGGCGAGGTCCTGCGCCACCGTTTCGGACGGGGCGGCCGGCGGGTAGATCTGGCGGATATTCATGCCATGTTCCCGGCGCAGCGCCGCGAAACTGCTGTGCATTTCCGCCGCCATCGACCGCGCCATCGCGCGGGCGCCCGGATCGGCGGGCCAGAAGCGGTCGCCGCCGGTTTTGTCGTTGAGATATTCGATGATGGCCAGGCTGTCCCAGACGACGATATCGTCCCCGTCCCACAGGATCGGCACTTTGCCGGACGACGGCGCGAACTCATCCCCTTCGCGACGTTTTTCCCACGCCTCGTCATACAGGGGGACGACCACCTCCTCGAACGGCAGGCCGGACAGCTTGCACGCCAGCCAGCCGCGCAGCGACCAGCTCGAATAGGCCTTGTTCCCGATAAACAGCTTCATCATGCCACCGCTTTAGCCGGAGCGGTTCCGGGAAGTCGAGAGCGCTGTGGCGAAGGAACGCACAGCGCGTCGGGGGCTGTGCGGCATGGCTTGCGCGCCGACCGCCGTGCGGCCGGACAGGACCGGCCGATGCCTCCCCATGCGCTCATTCGTGGCGCAGCGCGTCGATAGGGTTGAGTGCCGCCGCGCGCCGCGCCGGAAAATAGCCGAACACCACGCCGATCGCCGCAGAGAACAGGAACGCGATGAGGTTGGTCTGCACGTCGAAGAGGAACGGCACCTGCATCAGTGGCGCGATGGCCGCCGATGCGACCAGCGCGAGCAGCAGGCCGACCAGTCCGCCAAGGCACGACAGCACCACCGCCTCCACCAGGAATTGCATCAGCACTTCGCGCCCCACCGCGCCGATGGCCAGGCGGATGCCGATCTCCCGCGTTCGTTCGGTAACCGACACAAGCATGATGTTCATGATCCCGATGCCGCCGACCAGCAGTGAGATCGCGGCCACCGCCCCGACGATCTGGGTCAGGATGGTGGTGGTGCCGGTCAGCGTGTCGGATATCTGTTTCGTGTCGAAGACGTTGAAATTGGCTTCGGCGCCGGCCTTGATCTTACGCCGCTCGCGCATCAGCTCTTCCAGGCTGGCGTGCACCGTCGCCGAATCATAGGCGTCGTCCACCGCGATCATGATCTGGCTGATGTCGCGGTCGCCCGTGAAGCGACGCTGCACGAACTTGATCGGCAGCACGACGACATCGTCCTGATCGCCAAAGCCGCCCTGGCCGCGCGTGTCCAGAACGCCGATCACCTGGCAGGACACGCCCTTGATACGCATACGCTGGCCGACCGGCTCGATCCCCTGGAACAGGTTGGTCCGCACGGTATTGCCGATGACGCATACCGGGCGGCCGGCCTCTTCTTCTTCCGCCATGAACAGGCGGCCGTCCGCCACTTTCCACTGCTGCACCTCCGAATAGGCGGATGTGGTGCCATAGACGGTGGTCGACCAGTTATTGCCCTCGTAGATCGCCGTGCCGCTCGACTGGACGACGGGCGCGACGGCGCGCACGCCGGTCAGCTGGTTTTCGATCGCGGTGAGGTCGGCGGGTTTGAAATCGGGGGGGCGCGGGCCCCCGCCGCCCCGGCCGAAACCCTGACCGGGGCGCAGTTGCAGCACATTGGCGCCCAGCGAACTGATCTGTTCGCGCACGGCGGCGGTCGCGCCATTGCCCAGCGTCACCATGGTGACGACCGCCGCCACGCCGATGATGATGCCCAGGGTGGTCAGGAAACTGCGCAGCTTGTGCCGGTTGATCGCGCGAAAGGCGAGGATGATGGTGGTGCCGAGCATCTTACCGCCCTGCCGGCGCGCGTGTCGTCATGCCGGCGTCCCCTGTTGTTCGATTCGTTCGACCAGACCGTCCCTGAAATGGATGACGGTGCGGGCAAAGGCGGCCATTTCGGGTTCGTGCGTGACCATCAGCACCGTTATGCCGCCGTTGCGGTTGAGGTCGGTCAGCAGTTCCATGATCTCGATCGACCGCTCCGAATCCAGATTGCCGGTCGGTTCGTCCGCCAGCAGGACCTGGGGCTGTGTCACGATCGCCCGGGCGATGGCGACGCGCTGTTGCTGCCCGCCGGACAGTTCGGCGGGGGTATGGTCCCACCAGTCCTTCAGCCCGACCTTGTCCAGCGCGCCCATGGCGGCGTCGTGACGCGCCTTCTTCTCATCGCCGCGATAGAGGAGGGGCAATTCCACATTCTCAAGCGCGCTGGTCCGCGCCAGCAGGTTGAATCCCTGGAACACGAAGCCGAGGTAGCGGCGGCGCAGCAATGCCCGCTGGTCGCGATCGAGCTGTTCGACATGCCGGCTCCTGAACAGGAACTGGCCGGCGGTCGGTACGTCCAGGCACCCCAATATGTTCATCGTCGTCGACTTGCCGGACCCCGAAGGGCCCATGACCGCGACGAAATCACCCTCCGCTATGTCGAGGTCGATGCCCCTGAGCGCCTGAAAGGCAGTTGGCCCATCGCCAAACACCTTGGTCACGCCGCGCAGGGATATGATGGGATCGGACGTCACTGGCTGCCGCCCTGCCGTCCGGTCCCGCGGTTTTCGCCCTTTGTATCTCCGGCCGGCGGGGCGGTCGGCGCAACCGGTGCGGTTTCCGGCGCGGCGGAGCCGGAATTGCCCAGTTTCCCGACGGTTGCCGGGCTGCCGTCGGCCGAACGGTTCGGCGATGCGCCGGGCGCGCGGTCGCGGTCGGGCTGTCCGCCGGGGGCCTGATCGGCGGCCGGTGCCTGCTGTCCTTCGGCGAGCTGTCCGGTGATGACGCGCATGCCGGGTTTCAGGTCGCCGCCGGTGACCGCCGTCTGCACGCCGTCGCTGGCGCCGATGACGACGGACACGGCCCTGGGGTCGCCATTTTCGTCGAGTACATGGACGGTCTGGCTGCTGCCCGCGCCGAAGCTGACCTGCCGGTTGTTTCCATGGCGCATGCGGCCGGGGCCGGGGAGGACGCTGGTGACGCCGCCGCTCTTGCCGACGCTTGGCTTGAAACGCAGTGCGGCGTTGGGGACGAGCAGCACGTCATGCAGTTCCTGGGTCACGATATCGGCCGTGGCGGTCATGCCGGGGCGCAATATCTCCCCCTGGTTGTCGACCGCCAGGACGGCGGTATAGGCGACCACCGTGCCGGTGCTGGCGGCCGCGCTGCCCGACGTGGAAGAGGACGCGGCGCTGGAACTGTTCGACCCGACATTCACGCGTGTCACGCGGGCGGGAAAGCTGCGGCCCGGAAATGCGTCGACGGCGAAGGTGGCGTTCTGCCCTTCCTTTACCTGGCCGACGTCCGCCTCGTCCACCGACACCTCGACCTCCATCTGGGTCAGATCCTCCGCGATGGTGAAGAGGACGGGCGCGTTCAGCGACGCGGCGACCGTTTGGCCCGGTTCTATGTCGCGCGACAGGACGACGCCGGTCACGGGCGACACGATCTGCGCGATCGACAGGTTCGTCTGCGCCGTGGACAGTTGCGCGCGGGCGACGTCGACCTGCGCCTGCGCCGAGCGGAGGGACGCCTGCGCCTGCGCCTGGCTGGCGCGGGCCGCGTCTATCTCCGTCTGGGCGGGCACGCGACCGCCCGACAGGCGAAACACGGTAAGCTGACGGTCCAGCGTGGCCTGCGCCAGCGCGAGTTGCGCCTGCGCCTGCGCAACGCCGGCCTGACTGGCGGACAGCTGCGCCCGGTTCTGGTTGATGGTGTCGACCAGCCGGCGGGTGTCGAGTTCGGCCAGCTTCTGTCCCTTGCGGACGCGGTCGTTGACGTCGACATAGACGGTCGTGATCTTGCCCGATTGTTCGGACCCGACGTCCACCTGGT
>JBFWMJ010000133.1:0-7650 GCA_050251675.1 Sphingobium sp. | reverse complement strand
TTCCGATCTCGGGCCAGCTGGTGCGTTTCAGCAACGCCACCGCGCAGCGCATCAAGGATGTCGCGCCCAATTACAGCGCGACCATTTCCGGCGGCACGTCGTTCGATCTGGGCGGCGCTACGCTGGGTCTGATCGCGACCGCCGGCTACAGCAACAAATGGACCACGCGTGACCAGATTCAGCAGAATTCGATCACGCCCAACCTGTCGGCGCTAAACAGCGACTTCCGCCGGGTGACGACCGACAACCGGATCGTCGTGAACGGTCTGGTCGGTGTCGGTCTGGAGTTCGGCGATAACAAGATCCGCTGGACCAACCTGTATATCCGCGACACGGTCAAGCATACGCGGCTGGGACTGGGCAGCACCCAGACCAATCCTGAATCCGACATCATGGAACAGGATACGGCCTGGTATGAGCGCCAGCTGATCGACACGCAGGTGGTTGGCGAATTCAAGCTGTCGCCCGAATTCAGCGTCGACATACGCGGCGGCTATGCCAATTCGCAGCGAGAGGCGCCCAACGAACTGTCGTTTGAATATATCCGCACCAATGCTCCCGCCGATCCCTATGGCAATCTGTTCATCAACCGTCTGAACGGAAACACCGGCCAGAGCGCGACGACGGCCTTCTCCGACCTGAACGAGGATTTGTGGTCGGCGGGCGCGGACCTCAGCTGGCGGCCGATGGACGGGCTGGGCCTGACGATCGGCTATGCCTATCTCGACACCAACCGCACCAGTTCGCGCCGGGATTTCCAGTTCCGGGCGAACAGCGACTTTACAGAAGGCGTGGGCGTGCTGCGTCCCGATCTGCTGCTGGCGCCGGGCATCGTCGATCATTTCAAGATCCGGCTGATCGAAACCAATGAAGACAACCCGGCTTTCCGCGCGACGCTGAAGAACCATGCCGGCTATGGCAAGGTGAACTGGGAGATAACCCCCGGCATCACGCTGGACGGCGGCGTCCGGTATGAGAAGGCGAAGCTCAATGTCGTACCGATCCAGGTGTTCAGCACGCCCGGGGCCAACACCGCGGCGACGAACCTTGACAATGACTACTGGTTGCCGGCGGCCACGCTGACATGGCAGCTGAAGCCGGAAATGCAGATCCGGCTGAACGCATCGAAAACGATCGCGCGGCCGCAGTTCCGCGAACTGATCTACCAATTCTATTTCGATCCCGACACCAACCGCCGTTATCAGGGCAATCCCTATCTGCAGGATAGCGAATTGTTCAACGCCGAAGCGCGGTTCGAATGGTATTTCGCCCGCGACCAGCGTTTCTCGCTGGCCGGTTTCTACAAGAAGATCGACAAGCCGATCGAAACCTTCATCTCGCTCAACAGCGACGCCTTCGTCACCAGCTTCGCCAACGCGCCCAAGGCGAACCTGTACGGCGGCGAGGTCGAGGTGCAGAAATATTTCGACCTGTCCGGCTGGTCGGACGACGCCTTCTTCGCCAGCCGGCGTCTGGTGGCGATCACCAACTATACCTATACGAAGTCGAAGCTGAAGGTCGGTGCGGACGATACGGTGGCAGTGTTCGGTGCCTCCTCCGCTCTGGCCACCGACTATTTCCGCAACGGCGCGTCGCTGACGGGACAGTCGGATCATCTGGTCAACCTGCAACTGGGTCTGGAAGACACCGAAAACCTGTCGCAGCAGACGCTGATCATGTCCTATGCCAGCAAGCGGGTGACCAGCCGCGGCCTCGCCAATTCGGGTCAGCCCGACGTGTTCGAGCATCCCGGCGTCAATCTGGACTTCGTGGCGCGGCAGGGGGTCCAGATGCTGGGCCGCCAGCTCGACGCCAAGTTCGAGGTGCGCAATATCCTGGGCAATAAATATAAGGAAACCCAGTCGAACGGCGATCATACGGTGATCTACAACCGCTATCGCTATGGCACGACGTTCAATTTCTCTCTGTCGACGACCTTCTGATCGTACGGATGGGCAGGTGAATAAGGGGGGCGCCGTCACTGGCGTCCCCTTTTCTGCGTGATGGATTCATCCGGTCCAGGGCCGTTCCCGATACCATTTCGTGATGATATATTTGACCCCCGCCCGCACCTTCATGCCATGGTGGAGCGTCGCGATATTGGGTGCGTGGGCGCTCGTGCGGTTGTTCCATGCCAGCAGTTTCCCCGTTTCCGGCTGGATCGTCTTGCCGATCCTGACGAAGCGCGTCGCGCCGCCCGCTACAGGCTGGTTCAGATAGACCATCAGCGTCCAGCTGCGGTTACCCGACCGGGCGCAGTGGGTCAGGAAATCGTTCCCGGTCGGCTCGAAATAGTCGGTATGGGCCTTGAATTCCTGTCCCACGGCGTAGCGTTGGCCCTGGATCGGTTCGCCATGGGCGGGATCGATGCCGATGAAGGCGGACAGCCGGGCGTCGATCGCTGCAACCAGCGGATCGGTGCCGTCCAGGTCGCATGTCTCGCTGGTGCGAAAGTCCGGTTCGCCCATATCGTCCGCGATGGTGGACGGGCGCCGGTTCGCATCGATTCGTTCGATAAGGCCGGCGCAGTCCTGCGCGTCGAGGAAGCCTTTCCGCATGAACAACGTCAGATCCCGGCTGGGCACCCGCTGCACGCGGGGATGGCTGGCGATCCAGTCGGGGTCGCCGTCGGCGGCGGCAGGGGGCAGACGGTCGGGCATGGGTATAACGCACCTTCTGGCGCAGGAAATCCAGCCTTTAGCTATAGCGGGGCACGGCAAATGCAAGTCTGGAAAGGGCAGGCTTCCGCGCTGTCATAAATCAGTCATTTAACCGTCATCGTTCGGTAAAGCGCGGGGCCTAGCAGGCGCATGTTCGATAGGGGGCAAGGCGCCGGGATGCGGGTTCCGTTCAAAGATCGATGGCAGCGGCATGCCGCCCGGCTGGCGCCGGTCGACTGGCTGGCCGTCGCTGAAAAGCTGGTGCTGGCGGCATTGGCGATGCAGATGGCACGACTGGTGTTGGCAGTCGCGACCCCCGTCGGCGTCTATGGCGCATGGCGTGGGCAGCAGGCGCAGATACCCACCGCTGCGGCGCGGCAGGTGTTGTTTGCCAGCTTCGACCCCTTCTTCCGGTCCGGCGCCCCGCAACCCTCCGGCGCCGTCGTCACTTCGCTGGCGCTCACCGTTTATGGGATAAGGCTCAACGAAGGGTCCGGCCTGGGCTCGGCGATCATCGCGAACGCCGATGGCGAGCAGAACAGTTTTGCCGTCGGAGACGAGATTATTCCCGACGTCACGCTGAAGGCCGTGGCTTTCGATCATGTGACGATCGACCGGGGCGGGGCCGAAGAGCAGGTCTTCATCGACCAGTCCGGTTCAACCCCCGCGCCCGATGGGGAGGGCGCTTCCATTCCCGTGGCCGGGACAGCCACCGGTGTGGGCGCCGGTGTGGGCGCCGGTGGGAGCGGTAGTGGGACCGCCGGGAGTGCAGACCCCACCGCGGAGGCGCTGAAGCGCGATATCGGCTTCGCGCCGCGTATGCGGGACGGGCGGATCACCGGCCTGGTTCTCACCGGGAAGGGACCGACCTTCCAGACCGCCGGATTCCGGCCGGGCGACATCGTGACGGAAGTCAACGGCCGGCCCGTCGGCTCGCCCTCCGATCTTCAGGCGCTGCAGGGGCAGATCGTTCCCGGCGCGCGTATTTCCCTCATGGTCGAACGCGGCGCGGCCGTGGCGCCCATCAACCTCATCCTGCAAGGCCAATGACCAGAAAACTCCTCCTTTCCGCGGCGCTCGCCCTTGCGCTGGCGGCGCCGATCGGCGCGCCTGTTCAGGCGCAACAGACGCTGAACGTGCGCGACGCGGATATCCGCGCCTTCATCCAGGATGCGGCGCGCGTGACGGGCCGTACCTTCATCATCGACAGCCGCGTGCAGGGCAAGGTGTCGGTCGTTACCGACCGGCCGCTGTCCAGGTCGGAATATTTCGAGATATTCCTGTCCACCCTGCGCGCCAACGGGCTGGTCGCGGTCCCGGCACCGGGCGGTGCCTATCGTATCCAGCCGTCGGACGGCGCGGCGGGGCAGCCCGGCGCGGTCGGCCGCGCGGCCAACCGCAACCAGTTCGTTACGGAAGTATTCCGCCTGCGGTCGATCGATGCGGCCAGCGCGCTCGATACGCTTCGCCCGCTGGTCAGCAAGGACGGGTCGGTAACCGCCAACCGTGCGGGCAACAGCGTGGTGGTGGCCGATTATGCCGATAATATCGCGCGTATTCGCCAGGTTCTGGCGCGGATCGACCGGGACGTGGCGACTACCCAGACGGTGATCCTGAAAAACGCCGGCGCGCGGGAGATCGCGACGTCGCTTCAGGCGCTGATCGGCGGGGGGGGAGAGAATGCGGCACCGTCTTCCGCCACGGTCGTCCCGATCGACAGCAGCAACGCGATCGCCATCCGGGGCGACGCCAATATCGTTGCCCGTCTGGCGGCGATGGCCCGCGATCTGGACCAACAGGCGGCGAGTGGGACGGAAATCCGCGTCTACTGGCTCGAACATGCCGACGCCGAAAAGCTGCTGCCGGTGTTGCAGCAACTGGTCGGGCAGGGGACGGGGGCATCCGTCACGGCATCGGCCCCTACGGCCGATGGGGCGACGGCGGCGCCTGCTCCGGCCGCGTCGCCCGCGCCGTCTGCCGGGGGCGGTATTTCCCCGCGTGGCCCGTCCATCGTCACCCGTTATGAGGGCGCCAACGCCATCATCGTCGCGGCGGGCAGCGAAGTGCAGCGGATGCTGGGCGAAACGATCCGCCAGATCGACACGCGGCGCGAGCAGGTGCTGGTGGAAGCCATCATCGTCGAAATCAGCGACGCGGCCGCCCGGAAGCTGGGCGTGCAGTTCCTGATCGGCAGCACGTCGACCGGCTTTGCCGCGACCAACTATTCCAACGCGCAGCCCAATCTGCTGACGCTGGCGGGGGCCTATGCCGCCGACCGGCTGGGGTCGACGACGACCACCGTGGTTGCGCCGGACGGCACGCGCACCACGACCGAAGTGCGCGAAAACGGCGAATTGGCCAGCACTTTGCAACAGGCGGCGATCAGCAGCCTGCAAAGCGCGACCGGCGCCATCGGCGGGCTGGGCACCGGCATCGGCAGCAACGGCGTGTTCGGTGCGATCATCAATGCGGTGAAATCGGACACGGAAAGCAATCTTCTGTCCACGCCGTCGGTCATGACGCTGGACAATCAAAAGGCGTCGATCCTGGTCGGGCAGCAAGTGCCGGTGACGACCGGGGAAGCGCTCAGCCAGAATTTCGACAACCAGTTCCGCACCGTCCAGCGGCAGGATGTGGGCATCAAGCTGGAAGTGAAGCCGCAGATCAACACCGGCGGCGCGATCAAGATGTTCCTGAAGCAGGAAGTGAGCAGCGTGGCCGGACCGGTCAGCAATTCGAGCAGCGACCTTATCATCAACAAGCGGGAAATCGAGACGACGGTCACCGTGGACGATGGCGAGATACTGGCGCTGGGCGGGTTGCTGGACGACAATGAACGGCGCACGATCGAGAAGATCCCGCTGTTGGGCGATATTCCTGGGCTGGGCGAACTGTTCAAGTCGCGCAGCCGGAGCCGGACGAAAACCAACCTGATGGTCTTCATCCGCCCGACCATCCTGCGCAGCAAGGATGATGCGCGCAGATTGACCCAGCAGCGTTACGGCTATGTCCGGTCGATGCAGTTGCAGCGCAATCCTGATGTGGAGCCGTCGATCGACGAACTGGTTCGTGACTATATGGGCGCGGCTCCCCCGATTGCCGCGCCGGTTCCGGGCGATGCCGTGGTCGAACCCGCGGCGGCCGCCACCCCGCCGCAGATGGTCGAACCGGACGTGCGCCGGTCGAGCGGCGTGGTGCGTCCGGTCGATGTTCCGGCCAGCGGAGGAGCGCGGTGAGCGAAGGCCCCGACCCGACTCCCCCCGCTGTACCGCAGGCCGAACTGTCGCACGCCGTTCCGCCGCGCGTGATCGACATCCCTTACGCCTTTGCCCGCAGGCATGGCGTGGTGCTGCTGCATCAGGAGGGCGAACGACTGGCGATCGCGGTGCGCGAGGGCAGCGACCCGCGCGTCCTGCTGGACGTGCGGCGGCATCTGGCCCGCAGTTTCGACGTGCATTTCGTGGACGCGGCGCAGTTCGACCGGCATTTGTCCGATCATTATGCGATGGATGGCAGCGCCGCCGCCATGGCGGGGTCGATCGACGTCGGGGCGGGAGAACTGGACCTGCTGGCCGCCGACCTGCCGACCGCCGACGATCTGCTCGACAGCGCCGACGACGCGCCGGCCATCCGCCTGATCAACGGCATCATTGCGGAGGCCGCGCGTCAGGGCGTGTCCGACATCCATATCGAACCCTATGAGAGCGGACTGGTGGTCCGCATGCGGATCGACGGCGTGCTGCGCGAAACGCTGCGCATGCCGCCGCATGTGGCGCCGGTGGTGGTCTGTCGTGTCATGGTGATGGCGCGGCTCGACATCGCGGAACGCCGGGTGCCGCAGGATGGGCGTATCGGCCTCACGCTGGGCGGCAAGATGCTGGACGTGCGCGTGTCGACCCTGCCCAGCCGGGCGGGGGAACGGGTGGTGCTGCGCATATTGGACAAGGAGAATGCGGGCATCACGCTCGACCTGCTGGGCATGACCGGGGTTGCTGACCGCATCTTCCGCGAAGGGCTGGGTGATCCCAACGGCATCATCCTGGTGACGGGGCCTACCGGGTCCGGCAAGACGACCACCCTCTATGCCGGGCTGCGCCAGTTGAATGACGGCAGCCGCAACATCCTGACCGTCGAGGACCCGGTCGAATATGCGATGGACGGGGTGGGGCAAACCCAGGTCAATGCAAAGGTCGGCCTGACCTTCGCCGCCGGATTGCGCGCGATTTTGCGTCAGGACCCTGATGTCGTGATGGTCGGCGAAATACGCGACCGCGAAACGGCGGAAATCGCGGTTCAGGCGTCGCTGACCGGCCATCTGGTGCTATCGACCGTCCATACCAACGATGCCGTCGGCGCCATCACCCGCATGCGCGACATGCGGGTCGAACCCTTTCTGCTTGCCTCAACCCTGCGCGCGGTCATTGCCCAGCGGCTGGTGCGGCGGCTGTGCCAGCATTGCCGGGAGCCGGTTCAGGCCGAAAAATCCGCCAGCGCGCTGCTGGGTTTCGACCTCGGCACGATCATCTATCAGGCACGCGGGTGCGAGGAATGCAACGGCACCGGCTATAAAGGCCGGATCGGCGTGTTCGAGGCGATCCGCGTCGACGACACGATCCGCCGCCTGATCAACGATGGCGGCGATGAATCGCTGATCGCGCGCCATGCTTTTCTCAACGCCCCCAATCTGGGTTCGGCGGCGCGCGCGCTGGTCCGCGACGGGCAGACCACCGCGGAAGAGGCCATTCGCGTGTCGCGGCGCGACGCGGCCGAGGTGGAATGACGGCGATGGCGGCATTCGATTATGTGGCGATCGACACCGGTGGCCGGGAATGCAAGGGCAGCGTCCGGGCGGAGACGATGGACGACGCCCGCGCGCGATTGGCCGCCCGCAGCCTGTTCGTGGTCCGGCTGGAACAGGGAACGGCCGACGGCGCGCGCCGGCGCGCGGTCTGTGCGTCGTTGCGAAGCCCGCGCCTGTCGGCCAACGAAC
>JBFWMJ010000132.1:0-7686 GCA_050251675.1 Sphingobium sp. | reverse complement strand
CCAGGCCGGCGACGGGTTCGTGAAGTTGCCCCCCGGCCAGCGCTAGGATTCCTCCCGCCCGGAAAAGGCGGGGGGCCGGGGCGTTGCACCGCCCAAGCCCGACGATACCAGCTCGCCATGATCCCGATCGGTCCCGCCTCTGGACCACCCCGCCCCGCCGACTCGGCGCGGGGATACGTATGGAAACAATGACATGGAGTCGAATCTTGAAGTTGCGCTGGCGCCGGTGACGCCGGTGCGTCCGCTTGCACCGTATATCGGCGGTAAAAAGCAGTTGGCGAAGCGTCTGGTGGGGATGATCAATGCGATCGACCATCGGACCTATGCCGAGGTCTTCGTTGGTATGGGCGGCGTGTTCCTGCGCCGCGACCAGCGTCCCAGGGGCGAAGTGATCAATGATTGGTCGGAAGATGTCGCGACCTTCTTTCGCGTCATCCAGCGGCATTATGTCGCGTTTCTTGATATGCTGCGCTTTCAGATCACAAGCCGGGCCGGTTTCGAAAAGCTTGTTGGACTTGATCCGGTCTCGCTCACTGATCTGGAGCGCTCAGCGCGGTTCCTCTATCTTCAGCGCCTTGCCTTTGGCGGCAAGGTGGCGGGGCGATCGTTCGGTGTGATCGTGGATGGCCCTGCGCGGTTCGACGTGACGAAGCTGGGGCCGATGATCGAAGCTGTCCATGAGCGCCTGTCCGGCGTCATCATCGAGCGGTTGCCCTGGGCGGACTTCCTCACCCGTTATGATCGTGCCGGCACGCTCTTCTATCTCGATCCGCCCTATTACGGGTCGGAAGGCGACTATGGCCGCGCACTGTTCGATCGCGGGCAGTTCGAGCTGATGGCCGACCGTTTGCGCGGCCTGAAGGGACGCTTCATCCTGTCGCTGAACGACCACCCGGAGGTGCGGCGGATCTTCGCCGGCTTTGACGTTCGCGAAGAGACCCTGACCTACACCGTGTCAGGCCGGAGCGGGACACCCGCCCGCGAGGTAATCATCACCAACTGAGCCGGCGGGAGGGCCGTCAGGGCGCCCCCACACAGCGAGGCCTCTCGCACCCCGCGCGGGGCCTCGTTTGCGTCAACGGCCCTCCAGCGGCCCCGCACGCCTCCCCATCGGCCACACCGCGCCAGAGGGTCGATCCGTACCCCCGCGCGCCGCGCTCGCCCCCACGCCTCGCTTTCGGCTTCTTCGTCGGATTTCTTGCATATTCTGGGGCGCCCCTGGCAGCGAGACAGAGGGGGCTAGGTCCGCGATGACCTAATATCGCTAATCTGGGGTGAGAAACACCGTTGAAACCCGCAGAAAACGTGGATTTCCTATGTTAGGGAAGCGACCTAATATGACCTAATATTTTTAGGGCCGACACCTTATACCATTGGTTTTCAACGTTTTTAATTTTGAGAATGTTAGAGAAGATAGACCTAATCTGATTATATCCATATTAGGTTTTTATTAGGTCGCAAGTCATTGATATTAAACGGATGTTAGGAATGTTAGGTCGTTCCGACGAACACCAATGTCGGCTGGGTGTCGCACGTATTTCTGCGATAAATTCAACGGCACCCAATCGGTAATCTCATCGCCAAGGATCGATGGGCGGCTTGCAATCTCTTGCGCAGCGTTGGCGCCGCGTGCCGGCCGATCAGCTAGTGTGTCTTGGATTGTGACTAGATTGTGCCGCTATGTGCCGCAGGTTGCCGCTTCGTTCCGATGCAGTTGACGGCGGGGCGGGGGGCCATTATCGGCGAAAGCGCGGAAGTCCTAGGCTTTCGCTCGGTGCACCCGTAGCTCAGCAGGATAGAGCATCAGATTCCTAATCTGAGGGCCACAGGTTCGAATCCTGTCGGGTGCACCACCTTTGTCATTTAAGCCTCCTTTTCTAAGGGGTTAGCGCCCCGATTGGCTAACCGATCGGCTAGGTTAGCCATCAGCATTTCGGCAGCAGCGTCCGAAAGTGCCTGTTGGTCGGCGGCAGCGGTGTATCGGGCCACCTCGCTGTCGGTCGCGTGACCGGTCCACGATTTTATCTGCTGGTTGGTGCAGCCCGCTTCCGCGAAGCGACGGGCGGCGGCCTTGCGCAACCCATGGGCAGAGCATTGTGGCAAGCCCGCCTCATCGCACCATTGACGGATCTTGTTGCCAAAGCCCTTGCGGCTGAATGGCTTCCCATGTTCACTTAGCAGGAAAACCATTGCTCCCGATTTCGCTGCCATGATGGAGCGCGCCAACGGTGCGAGGATCGGCAGCGAGACAATCGCGCCGGTCTTTTCCTGCTTCACGACCAGGCGCTTGTTGCGGACGCTCTGAGGCCCCATCACGCGGGCATCCCCTCCCCGCTGCCCCGTCCAAAGCATCAGGTCGAGCGCCAGGCGCGCCTTGGAGCCTACAGGATGCCGCGCCTCATATTGCGCTATCTCGTCCTCTGTCCATGTGTGGAAGCCTTCCCCGTCCACCTTGTAGGGCTTGGTCGCTGTAACCGGATTGGTCGCCGCCATTCCCTGCCGGATCGCGAACTTCATCAGCGCATTAAGGCGCTTCCGCAGCATGTTCGCCGCCGTCCGATGCGGGAGCATTTCCGCCATCATGTTTTCAACGTGCCGCGCCTGGAGGTCGCGAACCATCGCCTTCCCATATTTCACGCGCCACCGCTCGATTGCCCCACGATAGACGACGCGGGTCCGTTCGCTTGGATCGAGAAAATCAGGCGAGCGATAATAGTGTCCGATCAGATCATTGAAGCTGCCGGGAGCGTGCCTTTCCACGCCGGGTTCTATCCGCTCGGCAGCTATGCCTTGTTTGCACGCCTCATATTCCTGCCGGAAGCCCTCAGTCCCCGGCGCGTGCTTGAACAGATACTGCGCATAGCCTTTGCGCCGGAAGCGATAACGCGCCTTGCCGTGGCGATCCTTATATTCGGATACCCATTGAGGAAGCCACCGTCTAACCACGCGCGCCACCCATGAGATTGTCGAAGCTATTGCCGGTGCCGGGATTGTTATTGCCGAACTGCAATTCGATCTCCCCTGTCACCGGATTGATGCGACAGCCGCGCGGCTCCATGCCAGCCGCCCGCGCACCGCGAAGAACGCGGGTCAGGTCAGCTTGCTTGAAGGTCGCGCGCCGTCCAGCCATTAGCCTGCCATGCCCTCCCCAGATTTGGGGGCGTCTATCGCGCGAGGGTTCCAGCCTTCAATCTGGCGGACCTCGTTAGCGTCCAGCACATTGTTCCGCAGGGCGATCTCATGCGCCTGCCAGCGGGTTTGCGGATCGCCGCGAAGGAAGCCCGACAGATCCAGTTCCAGCTCATAGGGGCCGTTGGTCGGGAACACAGACCGGGCAAATTCCGCCTCGATCTTGCGCGCCCACGGGGCCAGGGTGAACATGGCGAACCAGCGCCCGGCCGTCTCGCTGTTCGTGAACGTGTTGTGGCTGTAGTCCTGCACCAGCGGCGGCGGCACCTGGAACAGCCGGCAGACTTCTTCCGTGCCGAACTTCCGGGTCTCCAGCAGCTCACTGTCCTCTGGCGACAGCGACACGCCTTT
This sequence comes from Sphingobium sp., assembly GCA_050251675.1. Taxonomy (GTDB): domain Bacteria; phylum Pseudomonadota; class Alphaproteobacteria; order Sphingomonadales; family Sphingomonadaceae; genus Sphingobium. The sequence goes on along the minus strand of JBFWMJ010000132.1, from coordinate 4,146 downwards.
CCACGTCATGCCGCCATCCAGCACCAGCGTTGAGCCTGCCTTGTCCGCGCCGCCGTGGCGCTTCTGAAAGAGACTACGCAGCATGGTGCGCTGTTCGTCCCTTAAATTCCCCGGCACCTCGATGACGCCGCTGGGGGCCGCCCCATTGGCGAGGAAGGCGCGCGCATGACGATTGGCAAGGTCCACCGCTTCCACGACGCTGGAGGCGCGCGAGAGGCGCGACACGCCGATCTTGCCATCGTCCGTCCGGTCCCGCAGGTGGATCACCTCGCCGGCCAGCAGGCGGCGCGTGTTGCCACGCCCGTCCGACACGTCATAGGCCAGCCTGCCGCTCGGCAGTTCCGCGACCGTCACCATGCCCCACGGGATATAGGCAAGGCCCGCGAGTTGTCCGTTGCCCGATCGGATGATCTCGGCAAGGCCGTTGCCGGTCAGCAGCGTGGAGGCGACCAGATGGCCGATGAACTCCGGCCAGGTCATGCCCTCATTGACGCCCGCGACCGTCAGGCGGCGCAGGGGATGGCCCAACGCCTCGATCCTGTTTTCGCCCTCCAGTCGGTAGACCAGCGCCGGGATGCTGGCGAGGCTGTCCGCGATCACGTTCACGCAGCCCAGCACCGCGCTCATATTCTCGGCATAGCGCGCCGATACGCCTGCATGATACCCGATGCCGGGGGCCAGCGCCGCCCAGCTCGGATCATCGGCGGCGCGGCGCTGATAGCCCAGCCGGGACAGGAAGCGGTCAGCCAATCGCACGGGCCACCTCCGCGAGAATGAGAGACCGGCGGCGGCGCAGGGCATTTACGCCATGGCAACGGCTCCGCAGCGCAATTTCGGTGTCGGGATAGGCGGGCCACGCCTGCACGATGCTGATCTCTTTCAGATCGATCGCCCGCAGCGTCCGGGTTTCGCCCTGCCAGCTTTCGCCGCCCTTGGGGACCGTGAAGCCGAAGGACATGCCGCCCAGGTCATTGCGCTGGGCCAGTTCCAGCACATCGCGGCCCGCCCGCGTGTCGGGCAGGTCGAGTGAGAAGGCGAGGCCCCGGCTATCCTCTGACAGCCGCAGCGTGCCCGAACGGGTGCGGCCCAGCACGTTGCCCGGATCATGGTCGAGCAAGGCCAGGATATCGCCCGCCAGCGCGCCACGGAACGCGCCGGGGGCGATACGCTCCCGGAACGCGCCCAGGTCCGCCTCGGCGTTGAAGGTGGCGGCATACCCCTCGATGCGCCGCCCAGCGGTGCGGACCTCGAAAAAGGCCCGCCGCTCGATGGATGCCGCCACCGCCATTATTCGACCGCCGCAGGCATGGCGGGGGTCGCCGTGGTCACGTCCTCGACCGATACGAACGCCTTGGGATGGCGCACCGCGCAATCGACCGTCGCCATGGCGCGGATCATGACATTGCCCTTGCTGTAGGCCGTCGATTCAAACGGGTTCACAAGGATGTCGATTTCCGACCAGATGCCGATCAGCAGTTCCGACCAGTCGCCATAGATCATGCCATGTTCGGTGCCGGGGGTTCCGCCCAGCGTCTTGGGCACCTGGTTGGAGAAGGTCGCGGACACGCCGCCCAGCACCTTGTCGATGCCGATGGGCAGGCCGTTCGCGTCCAGCGCCTTGGCAGCGACCTTGCGGATCTCCGGGGTGGTCAGCAGGCCGCGCGATGCGCCCACATTCGCCACGTCCGCCAGCGCCACGGCATCGGCCACGGCGTCGAACAGGGATGCCGGTGCGGTCACTTTCTGGATTCCGGTCGTCTCCAGTACGCCCTTGGGTTCATTCGTGCCGCCGCCCCTGATCGCGGCGCGGTCGATCGCCAGCGCCAGATTGCGCGCAAGCATCTGCCGCAGCAGGGCTTCAACGTCCGGACTGGCCTGCAACAGCATGTTGCGCGACCATTCCGACAGCGCGCCCGCATGTTTGGGCGACAGGGTGATGCTGTCAAAATCGGCATCGTCGGCGGTCAGGGCGCTATTCTCCGCGACCCAGCCGATGGCCGGGCTATCGGTTTCGCGGGGGATAGAGAGATTGCCGGTCAGGCCCGACAGGACACGCGCGCCCATGCCGCGAACGACGCTGGAGGCCACCAGCGCGGAAATATACTGATCGGGGCGATGCTCGGTCGGCACCAGTTCGCTGCCGGTCGCGGTCGTCAGAACGCGGGTTTCAAAGCACTCCGTCGGGATGAAAACGCCCTCGGCATTGCGCCCGGCGCGCTTCGCCAGCTCGGCTTGCACCTCGCGTTCAAAGCCCCAATCGACCGCCAGCCCCGCAGCGCCCGCGATGGCGCGGCCGATGTTGAACCGGGAACGGATTTCACTGGTCAGCTTGGTGTCGCCGCCCAGCGGCGTGCCGATCTCCGCGCGGTCAGCTGCGTCGATCTTGCGCTGGCGCTCCAGCTTGGCGTCCAGCGCCCGCAGTTCGGTTTCCGCCGCCTCGAAAGCCGTGTTGTCGTCGGCATCGTGGGCGGCGGTCATGCGAGCGACGAGGCCCGCCCGCTGTTCGATCAAGTCACTCGTCTTCATGCTACTTCCTCAATCTGGCCGGGAGCCGAAGCCCCCGGCGCGGTGAAAACCGACGCTTCGCAGCGTGAGCAAAACGTCCCCATGGGGTGCACCCCTTCCGCAGTGCCAGACGCGGCGGCGGACGCCTTGGGGAGAGGCGATTTCAAATCAGTCGTCCTCACCGATGATCGAGCGCTCTTCCTCGGTGTAGTGCGCGATCAACTCGCGGAGTTTGCCGATGCGAAAAGTGGTGACTTTGCGGATGTCGGTGCCGCTAAACAGCACGTCGTTCCACTTGGAAGCATCGGGAACCTGATCGGACGGGAAGGCATGGCCACCCGGAAAATAGCTTTCGACGTAGGAGATCGAGGGGGCGTCGGGATTGATCTTCGCCGCTTCGCCCACGGCGCAAGCGACAGCCCCCGCCTTCCGGGCGTTGTAACCATCGTCCATCAGCTCGCGAAAGAGCCACAGGGCGATCATGTCATCCGGCTCAAACAGGCGAGCGCGACCCGGCACCGTGTTGGGGGCGCAGCCGAAATGACCAGCGGCGACATGCTCGTTAAAGCGGTCGCGATCGATGCGTGCAACGCGGCAGGCGGCTTTCGTGGTGAGTTTCGGGGCATTGGTCATGTTGGGTTCCTCTTGAATTAATCGAGAGGTATCCTGTCTTCTGGAAAATTGCAAGAGGAATCCGGCTGCGCGAACAGCCGGGGCCTAGTGCAGATTTACCAGAACGCGGTGAGCGTCGGCCCCCAAAACGGGGCAGGGTCGTTCATACCGCGCCTCTCTTGGCCTTGCGCGCCTCACGCGCGGCCCGTCGCGCATCCTTCTCTGCGGTCAGGCGCTCCAATTCCTCATCAAGGACGGATTGCAGTTCGGGCCTGTATTTGCTGGCCCACTCCCGATTGCCGAGCATCCGCTGTTTGTGTTTGAGGTGTTCCATCTTCAGCACCGGCGTGTGGATCAGCTTGGCGATTGCGTCGGTCTCTTCCTTCCCGGCGTCTCTGCGCGCCGCGCCCAGCTTGCCGCTATCGCTGGTTCCCGCCCTCTCGTCATGGAACCGAGCAAGGCTCCACTGTGCCTCGACCCACTCCTTCTTGCGGATGGCCAGTTCGGCCTCTCGATAGGCTTGCCAGAACCAATCGACGGTTGCTGTTGACGGGTTGCGTATGACCTCAAGATTGTTGCAGGGAAGCTCATCAGCCAAGTCCCTCATGCGGATCGCCAAGCGGTGCCCCGCGCTGCCCGGTTCTAGCTCGTCTTCCTGTTTTGAGAAGGCAAGCATCATGCGCCGGACGACGCCCGTCTTTCGGTCGTCCAGCCGGCTTTCTGTCGGAATCGGCAGACCGGGCCTGATCGGCACGATATTGCAGCGGGCAGACTCCGCCCGTAGAGGGGTGTTAGCCATGGTCGTTCCTCCAGAACGGTTGTGGTCAGAGCCGGGGCAAGGTGTAGGAGCCTTGCGTCGGCTCGCCTTTCATGGCACCGCTAATTAACCATGTCAATTCGAGGCACCACAAATAAGCGAGGCAGGCCAGCCACTACCGGGCCAGGGGTATCTATCAACGTCCGCCTCCAGTCTGATCAGTTGGCCGCGCTGGACGAATGGATCAAACGGCAGGAGCCTCAGCCGTCACG
>JBFWMJ010000131.1:0-7694 GCA_050251675.1 Sphingobium sp. | reverse complement strand
ACCGGAATAGGCTAGGCAAGCCCGATTCTTTTCGCGTTGCAGCACAGGGGATGATATCCATGCAGTTCCAGGACATGACGAACAAGATCGCTCAGGGCAACGGCTTTATCGCCGCGCTCGACCAGAGCGGCGGTTCCACGCCCAAGGCCCTCAAGGGCTATGGCGTGGAGGAAGGCGCATGGTCCTCAGAGGAGGAGATGTTCGGCCTTATCCACGACATGCGCAGCCGTATCATCACCTCGTCCGCTTTTTCGGGTGACAAGGTGGTGGGCGCGATCCTGTTCGAGCGCACCATGGACGGTCAGGCGGGCGGCAAGCCGGTGCCGCAGGCGCTGATCGAACGCGGTGTTGTTCCCTTCATCAAGATCGACAAGGGTCTTGAGGATGAGGCGAACGGCGTGCAGTTGATGAAGCCGATGCCGGAGCTGAACGCGCTGCTCGCCAAGGCAAAGGCGCTTGGCATGTTCGGCACGAAGGAGCGCTCGGTCATCAACCTTGCCAACCGCGCCGGTATCGCCGCGATCGTGCAGCAGCAGTTCGAGGTCGGCCAGCAGGTTCTGGCCGCCGGTCTGGTCCCGATGATCGAGCCGGAAATCAACATCAAGAGCCCCGAACGCGCCGAGGCGGATCAGATCCTGCTGGAGGAACTGATCAAGGCGCTGGACGCTCTGCCTGGCGATGACAAGGTGATGCTGAAGCTGTCGCTGCCGACGAGGCCGGGCCTGTTCGACCCGCTGGTCGACCACCCCCGCGTGCTGCGCGTCGTTGCGCTGTCCGGCGGCTATGCCCGGCCTGAAGCCTGCGTCGAACTGGCGAAGAACCGGGGCATCATCGCCAGCTTCAGCCGCGCCTTGCTGGAAGATCTGCGGTTCCAGATGACGGACGCGGAATTCAACAGCTCGCTTGCCGGGGCGATTGACGAAATCCACGCCGCGTCGACCCAGAAAACGCTCGTCGCCGCGTGACGCGGACGGCGCAAAGGCATGCGCGGGCGGGGGCTTTGGCGCTCCCGCCGCCGTGCGCATGGCGGCGGCCGCCTGCACAGGTCAGGTAGCGCGCATGAGCGACCAGATAGACGCGGCCCTTTCCCTCGATCCGCATTTTGCCGATCGGTTCGAACGTGACCGGCGCCGTCCCCCTTGTCAGCTTTACCTGATCTCGCCGCCGGCCATCGATCACGGTTTTGCCGACAGGATGGCTGCAGCGCTCGACGCCGGCCCGGTTGCGGCCTTTCAACTGCGCTTGAAGGGTGTGGATGATCATGCGATCGCACGCGCTGCCGAGCCGCTGCAAAAGCTCTGCGCGGATAGGAAGGTCGCCTTTATCGTCAATGACAGCATGGCGCTGGCGAAACGGATTGGCGCTGACGGCGTGCATCTGGGGCAGGGCGATGGCGATCCGCGTGAGGCGCGGAGCCTCTTGGGCCCCGGGGCGCAGATCGGCGTTACGTGCCACGACAGCCGCCATCTGGCGATGGAAGCGGGCGAGGCGGGCGCCGATTATGTGGCGTTCGGCGCTTTCTACCCGACGACCACCAAGGAAACGACCCACCGGCCCGATCCCGCCATATTGGGGTGGTGGACCACCTTGTTCGAATTGCCCTGCGTGGCGATTGGCGGGATCACGGCGGACAACGCCGCTCCGCTGGTAGCGGCAGGCGCCGATTTTCTGGCGGTGTGCGGCGCCGTGTGGAACCACGGGAATGGCAGCGCGGCGGGTGTCTCCGCCTTTTCATCCATAGTGCGGTGATTCAGGGGCGGGCGCATCCCGCTTCCTAGGCTGCATAGCGCGCTGCCGGCTTGTTTCACGACTTTCGGCCATGCGTTTCCGATCGGTTTCAAGGCGCGCGGACATGCGCGGCATCCCCTTGCCCTTGGCGGCGGCAGGATGTAAGCGCGGCGCAGCCTCGACAAAAGGCCGGCTCTTTTTCACCATAGCATATAGGCAGGTTCTTCCCATGAAGATCAGCGGCGTGGACATCCGTCCCGGCAACAATATCGAATATGAGGGCGGCCTGTGGCGCGCCGTCAAGATTCAGCACACCCAGCCCGGCAAGGGCGGCGCCTATATGCAGGTGGAACTCAAGAACCTGATCGACGGGCGCAAGAACAACGTCCGGTTCCGGTCCGCCGAAAGCGTCGAACGCATCCGCCTCGACACCAAGGATTTCCAGTATCTCTATGCCGAAGGCGACATGCTCGTCTTCATGGATACCCAGACCTATGACCAGATCAGCCTACCAGCCGATCTGGTGGGTGACGCCGCCGCCTTTTTGCAGGATGGCATGATGGTCATGCTGGAAATGTACGAAGAACGTCCGATTTCCGTGCAGTTGCCCGAATCGGTCGAAGCGACTGTGGTGGAGGCTGACGCGGTGGTGAAGGGGCAGACGGCATCGGCCAGCTACAAGCCCGCCATCCTGGACAATGGCGTGCGCGTCATGGTGCCGCCGCATATCACGACCGGAACCCGCATCATCGTCGATGTGTATGAACGGGAATATGTGAAGCGGGCCGACTGATCGCGCCGGCAGGTCTTTAATCCCGCGTGCGGCGCCGCGGCGCGGCTGTCGTACGTGGGGGCGGCCGCACGAAGATGTCCCGAACAGAGCCTCCCTTCGCCCGTCGAGGGGAAGAAAGAATGACATATGGTATCCCATTCAGGCCTTCTCACCGTCATGGAGCGCGCCGTGCGCAAGGCGGGGGCGAAGCTTCGCCGCGATTTTGGCGAGGTCGAGCATTTGCAGGTGAGCCGCAAGGGCCCTGCCGATTTCGTGTCCAAGGCCGACCGGCAGGCCGAGCAGACATTGGTCGAGGAGTTACGCAAGGCGCGGCCCGACTGGGGTTTCCTGCTGGAAGAAAGCGGCGTGATAGAGGGCGATCCGGCCAAGCCGCGCTGGATCATTGATCCGCTCGACGGCACGACCAATTTCCTGCACGGCATCCCGCATTTCGCGATTTCGATCGCCGTGGAGGAGCCGCTATACGGCGGCCGCAAGGAGATTACGACCGGCCTCGTCTATCAACCGGTCACCGACGAAAGCTATTGGGCGGAAAAGAACCGGGGCGCGTGGCGCCACGACCAGCGGTTGCGGGTCTCCGCACGGCGCGATCTGGGCGATTGCCTGATCGCGACCGGGATTCCCTTCATGGGGCATGGTGATTTCGCGCAATGGACCCGAATATTCGGCGCGGTGGCGCCGTCGGTCGCGGGCATCCGCCGCTTCGGTTCGGCGGCGCTGGACCTCGCTCATGTGGCTTCGGGGCGGTATGACGGATTCTGGGAAAGCGGCCTGCAATCGTGGGACGTGGCGGCAGGTGTGTTGCTGGTGCGGGAGGCGGGCGGATTCGTCACGGATTTCCGGGGCGGCGACCAGCCGATCGAGCGGCGCGAGGTGATCGCCGGGAACGACGCTATTCACAGCAAATTGCACAAGCTGGTGGCTACCGCCCTGCGGTGATGCGTGGTTTTCGCGGCACGGCTAACTGGCTGCGATTGTTGCGAATCATTCTCATGGGTTCGGCCCCTTGCTTCGCATATGCGGCAGGCCTAAAGCGCGCGCATAGCCATTTTCGCCCAGGGGATAACGTTGGTCGATCTCGCCCAATATCTTCCGATCCTGCTCTTTCTCGGGATCGCCTTGCTGCTGTCGAGCGCCTTCGTCTTTTTGCCGATGCTGGTCGGTCGTCTGACGGGCGCGCACAAGCCGCATCCGGCAAAGCTGTCGGAATATGAATGCGGCTTTCCCGCGTTCGAATCCCCGCGCAGCCAGTTCGACGTTCGCTTCTATCTCGTCGCGATCCTGTTCATCATCTTCGATCTGGAGGTTGCGTTTCTCTTCCCCTGGGCGGTGACGGTGTTCGATCTGGGCTGGGCGGCCTGGTCCGCCATGATGATCTTCCTTGGCATTCTGACCGTGGGCTTCATCTATGAATGGAAGAAGGGAGCGCTCGATTGGGAGTAGAACTCGAACGGCCCGCCCCCGGCACCATGCCGCCCGTGGGGACGCAGCCTGATCAGGATTTCTTCAACGCGCTGAACGGCGAGGTCAATGACAAGGGTTTCCTGGTCACCTCGACGGAGGATCTGTTCACCTGGGCCCGTACGGGGTCGCTGTGGTGGATGACCTTCGGCCTGGCATGCTGCGCGGTGGAGATGATCCACGTCAACATGCCGCGCTACGACATGGAGCGCTTCGGTGCCGCGCCGCGCGCTTCCCCGCGCCAGAGCGACGTGATGATCGTCGCGGGCACGCTGTGCAACAAGATGGCGCCGGCGCTGCGCAAGGTCTATGACCAGATGTCCGAACCGAAATATGTCATTTCGATGGGCAGCTGCGCCAATGGCGGCGGCTATTATCATTACAGCTATTCGGTGGTGCGCGGCTGCGACCGGATCGTGCCTGTGGATATCTACGTTCCCGGCTGTCCGCCGACGGCCGAAGCGCTGCTCTATGGCGTCATGCAGTTGCAGCGGAAGATCCGCCGCATCGGCACGATCGAGAGATGAGGGGCGCGCACTGACATGGGACATTCAGCACCCAGAATCGCGACCATAGAGGGGATCGCCGACGAAATCGCCGCCGTGCTGGGCACGATGCTGGTGGGTATCGTCGATCATGCCGACGAACTCAGCGTCACTGTGGTCCGCGACGATCTCGCGGCCGCCCTGACCGCGCTGCGCGATCAGGCGCATTATCAGCAGCTCATGGAAATCGCGGGCGTCGATTATCCCGACCGGCCGGAGCGGTTCGAGGTTTGCTATCATCTGCTGTCCGTCACGCGCAATCATCGTCTTCGCGTCAAGGTGTCGACCGATGAGGATACGCCGGTGCCCACCGTCACGCATATCTGGCCGGTTGCCGGCTGGCTGGAGCGGGAGGTGTTCGACATGTACGGCGTCGTGTTCGAAGGCAATACGGACCTGCGCCGCATCCTGACCGACTATGGGTTCAAGGGCCATCCGCAGCGCCGGGACTTCCCGCTGACCGGCTATGTCGAACTGCGCTATTCCGAGGAGGATCGGCGCGTCGTGTATGAACCCGTCCGGCTGGCCCAGGACTTCCGCAGCTTCGATTTCACGAGTCCCTGGGAAGGGGCGCATTATGTGCTGCCGGGCGACGAGAAGGCACCGGCTGCGCCGTCGCCTGCCCCCGCGCCGCCTCCACCCGCTGCGGCGCCGAAGGGGGAAGGCAAGGCCCCCACACCCAAGGTTACGGAAAAGCCCGGCGAAAGCGGGGCGGGTGAGCCGACCGACAGCAAGGCCGCCGAAAAGTCGGCAAACGCGCCGACCAAGCCGGAGGGACGGGCATGACGCACGCATCGACCTTTGGTATGGGCGCGCTTGCCTGGATGACGGCGATCGGGGCCGGAGTGAACCGCCATGGCTGATTATCTCGAGGAACTGGAACGGCGCACCGACGAAGTCGACCCGACCGTCGGCGATGTCACGATCCAGAATTACACGATCAACTTCGGTCCGCAGCACCCGGCCGCGCACGGCGTGCTGCGTCTGGTCATGGAACTGGACGGCGAGATCGTTGAGCGGTGCGACCCGCATGTCGGCCTGCTCCATCGCGGCACCGAGAAGCTGATCGAGCATAAGACCTATCTTCAGGCGCTGCCCTATTTCGACCGCCTCGATTATTGTTCGCCGCTGGCGCAGGAGCATAGCTATGTGCTCGCGATCGAGAAGCTGCTGAATCTGGAAGTGCCTCTGCGTGGGCAGTATCTGCGCGTTTTCTTCGCCGAACTGACCCGCATCTGCAATCACATGCTCAATCTGGGCGCCCATGTGATGGACGTCGGCGCGATGACGCCGAACCTGTGGATGTTCGAAATCCGCGAGGATTGCCTCAACTTTTTTGAACGGGCATCGGGTGCCCGCATGCACAGCGCCTGGTTCCGCCCGGGCGGCGTGCATCAGGACGTGCCGCTGAAGCTGCTGACCGACATTGCCGACTGGCTCGATACCCGCCTGCCGCGTTTGTTCGAGGACGCGATCAGCCTGGTCGCGGACAATCGCATCTTCAAGCAGCGCAATGTCGATATCGGCATCGTGTCGAAGGAAGACGCGCTGAAATGGGGCTTTTCAGGCCCCATGATCCGGGGCAGCGGTATCCCGTGGGATATCCGCAAGAGCCAGCCTTATGACGTGTACGACCGGATGGAATTCGACGTGCCCGTCGGCACCCGGTATGATTGTTATGACCGGTTCATGGTACGCGTGGAGGAGGTCCGCCAGTCCGCGCGGATCATGAAGCAGTGTCTGAGCGAGATGCCCGAAGGGCCTGTCGCCAGTTTCGACCGCAAGGTTTCGCCGCCCCGTCGTGGCGAGATGAAGCGGTCGATGGAGGCGCTGATCCATCATTTCAAGCTTTATACGGAGGGGTTCCATGTCCCCGCCGGCGAAGTCTATGTCGCGACCGAAAGCCCCAAGGGCGAGTTCGGCGTCTATCTGGTCGCGGACGGCTCCAACAAGCCCTATCGCTGCAAGATCCGGCCCACGGCCTTCTCGCACCTTCAGGCGATGGACTTCATGATGAAGGGCCACATGCTGGCCGACACCACCGCCATTCTGGGCGCGATGGACATCGTGTTCGGGGAGTGCGACCGGTGAGAATGTCGTTTCAGGCCTGTTGCGATCCGGCCATGCGCGCCACACGCATGGGCCGATTGTTCAAGGACGCATTCTTCGGGAAGACAAATGGCTGACGCACCCCATATCCCTGACGAAGCCGAGGTTCGTGCGCGCTGGGGCGATTTCGCCTGGACGGCGGAAAATGCCGCGCAGGCGCAGAAGGTCATCGCCCGCTACCCCGCCGGTCGACAGCAGTCCGCGGTGATGCCGCTGCTCGATCTCGCCCAGCGGCAGGTTGGCGCGGAAACGCGGACGCAGGGCTGGCTGCCTGTGCCGGTGATGGAGTATATCGCTGACCAGCTCGATATGCCGTACATGCGCGTCTATGAGGTCGCGACCTTCTACACCATGTACAATCTGGCGCCGGTCGGCCGCTATCATGTGCAGGTGTGCGGCACGACACCCTGCATGCTGCGCGGCTCGGACGATGTGCTGGCGGCCTGCAAGAACAAGGGGCTGGTGAAGGGCGCAACCACGCCGGATGGTCTGTTTACCCTGACCGAGGTGGAGTGCCTGGGCGCCTGCACCAATGCGCCGATGGTCCAGATCAACGACGATAATTACGAAGACCTGACCTATGACAGCATGAGCGCTGTGCTGGAGACGCTGGCCGCTGGCGGACAGCCCAGGATCGGGCCGCAGATCGACCGGCAGACGAGCGCGCCGGTGGGTGAGCCGACTTCGCTCAAAGAGATGGTCGCGGAAAATCATGACTATCGGGGGGAATGGGCGTGATGCGTCATATTTCCTTCGTTCCGGTGCAGGCCGGGACCGCTTTTGCCGTATGTGCCGTGGATCGGCTCCGTGCGGCTCCGGCGTCCGCCGGGCTGGCGCGGGAGGGCGCATTGGCATGAACCTTATCGGCATCCTCCTTGCCCTCATCGTGTTCGTGATCGCGCTCAAGGTCATCGGCAAGTTGCTGGGCCTTGCCATTGGTATCGGCCTTGCTGTGCTCGTCTACATCGTCGCCGAAAAACTTATCGGAAAGGGCCGCTGATGGCCGACGAAACCGCACCTGCCGCGCCGGCTCCGTTTGTCGGCCCGCTGGACGACAA
>JBFWMJ010000130.1:0-7965 GCA_050251675.1 Sphingobium sp. | reverse complement strand
CGCCTTTCGGCCAGCTTCTGAAGCATCAGCACGGGAAAGGGCGCCCCGCCCTTTCCCGCCTTCCATGACAGGTTTATCCTCGGCGCAAGCGCGCGGCGTCCATTCCCAGCAACCGCAGCAGATTTCCGCCCAGCAGAGCCGCGCGGTCGGCGTCCGACAGCCCCGGCACGGCGGCGACGAGGCCGTGAATATCATAATGGCCCATGTCGAACGGATAGTCCGTGCCGATCACCACATTGCCGACCCCCACCCGCTCGATCAGCAGCGCCAGGTCGCGCGGCTCATAGACCAGGCTGTCGAAATGGAGATGGCGCAGATAGGAACTCGGCTTCCGTTCGCAGGTGCAGGCATCGCCGCGCTGCGCCCAGGCATGATCGGCGCGCCCCATATGCGCGGGCAGATAGCCGCCGCCATGCGCCGCCACGATCCTGAGGCCAGGATGCCGGTCCAGCACGCCGCCGAAGATCAGATGGGACAGCGCCACCGCATGTTCGACCGGCTGACCGACATGATTGGAAAGATAGGCGGGCGCCAGCCGCTCATCGAGCGAGCAGCCCATCGGATGGATGAAGACCAGCGCTCCAAGCTCCTCCGCCGCCTGCCAGAACGGGTCGAGACGGCGATCGGACAGGTCCATGTCGCCGATGACGGAGCTGATTTCGACGCCGCGAAAGCCCAGCACACGCACCGCATGGCGCAGTTGCTCGACCGCCAGCTGCGGGTGCTGAAGGGCCACGGCGCCCAGCGCGATCAACCGGTCGGGCGCCTGCGCGCACAGCTCCGCGAGCGCATCGTTCTGGATGCGCACCAATTGCTCGGCCAGATCGTCGGGCGCCCAATAATGATATTGGTTGGGCGACGGGCTGACGACCTGCACATCGACGCCCATCGCATTCATGTCGGCCAACCGCTGTTCGATCCGCGTCAGGCGCGGAAAGCAGGCGGGGATCATCACCTCCCGGTTATAATCGACCGACGCCTGCCCCATGGTCCGCACCCGGAACGCTTCCTCGCCCGACCGTTCGGGACGCCCGGCGGTCAGCTTCTCGACCTCCGGGAACATCGCATGGGCGTGGATATCGATGGTGAGCAGCGGCCGCCCGTCCCCACCGGCGATGCGGGGGGAAGGCAAGGATGCGGGCACATCCCCAGGGCCAGGGCCGGGGCCCCGATCAGCGCTCATCGGCTCAGTCCAGCCTATAGGTGTCGTCGCCGGACGCGCCGCCGACCATGTCGAACAGATAGCCGCCCAGCGATTCCACAATGGGGAAGGACGCGAAGCCGTTGACGATCGTATATTGGGTCGGCAGGTCCTCGAAGGACGGCCGCGCCCATTCGATGCCGCCCTTGCCCGCCAGATAGCGGGTGGTCTTGACGCCGCTCCATGCGGGCGGGGTGAGCGTCGCATAGTTGGCGTCGAATTCCTCACCCCATTTCTTCCCCGGACGCGGGGTGGCGGGCATATATTTCCACGAGAGGAGGCCGCGATTGGCGGGGTTGCCCTTGGGGGGCTCCACCTCCGCCAGATCCTCCGCCCACAATTTGGCGAAAGGATAGCCGCGCCAGCTCATGCTCGCATGGTGGCGGCCGTTGAAATCGCTGACCGGCGGAATGTCGCAGAAAAGCTTGTTGTGGCCCAATTCCTCGCGCCCGGTCAGGATCGGATCGGCCAGGCTTTCCCAGCGCGCCATCAGCAAGGTGCCGTGCACGTCGCCCTCGGTTTGGGAGGCGTAGATCACCGGAATCTTGACGTCGAACATATTATAGCCGCCGCCCGCCAGCCAGGAAAAGCCGGTCATGTAGATCGCCTCCACCGTGACGACCGGATCGCCCCATAGCGAGAAGCCTTCCGGCAGCACCGCCTCCAGCGCGGCGGGGTCGGTGCGGTAGCGCGCGCCGAGCGTCGTGCGCACCGGCTCCCGCGCGAAATCCTGCGGCACCCCGTCGGGGGTCCAGCGCGGACAGGGGTTCGGCCCGAAGAAAATGGGCATGCGATAGAATTTTCCGGGTTCGCGGGGGAAAGCCATTCAATGATCCTCTCGGAAATGGTCAGTTATGGGCGGGTGCGTCGTTGAAGACCGCGCCGGTGCGGATTTCGAGCTGTTCGGGCAGGGTGGCGCGCAATTCGTCGCTGAACTCGCCCGATATCAGGATGAAGGCCATGCGGCTGACCGCGTCGGAACGGTTTTCCCACGCATGGTCGGTGCCGCGCTGGACGACGACGGTGCCGGGCGTCAGCAGCACCTCACTGTCGTCGAGGATCATCCAGATCTCGCCTTCCAGCACGATGCCGTAATCGACCGATCGGGTCCGGTGCATCATCTTGTGCCGCCCGTCGGCGCGCGGCGGCAACTTGTCGATATGGCCGGGATGGAAATCGTTGAAGCGTATCTTCGTGCCGCCCACAGGCGGCGGCGTGACGAGCGGACCGTCGGTCGGCTCCGGCTCTTCGGCGGTGAGGATGGCGGGAACGGCCGGCGTATTCCATATCTCGATGAAGTCGACGCCGGTGCCGCGATCGCGGATATTGGGCGGCGTGCCGTCGGACAGGACGATCGACTTGCCGGAGGCGTCATGCCCCGTCACAACCCGGCGCGCGGGGCGATAGGCCTTGGGACCGGGCGCCGCTATTTCCTCGGTGGGCATGGATTTTCTCCAGATCAGTTGAAACCGTAGAGGCGGGCCGGATTGTCGACGAGGATGGCGCGCCGCGCGCCTTCGCCGGGCACGGCCAGCGCCAGCAGATCGAGCAGGTCGCCGTCATCGGGCATCCACCGGATATTGGGATGGGGCCAGTCCGTGCCCCACAACGTCCGGCTGGGCGCGGTGTCGGCGAGCGCCGCCATGAAGGGCGCGGCATCCGCCAGCCCGTCCGCGCCGGTCATCCGGTCGGCGGCCGACAGCTTCACCCAGACATGCGGCAGCGCCGCCAACTGGAGCAGCGTCCCGAAGGCGGGCTGGCCGGTCCCCGCCCCGGCATCGAGGCGCGCCATATGGTCGATCACCAGCGGGCAGGGCAGCGCGGCGAAGAATTCCGCTTCCTCTTCCAGCGCGGCGGCATCGACATGGACGACGAGGTGCCAGCCCAGCGGCCCGACCCTGTCGACCGTCCGCCGGACCTGATCGCGCGAAGGCTTTCCGCCCAGATGGCCGACATAGTTGAAACGCGCGCCCCGGAAACCGGCGCGGTCGAGTTCCTTCAGCGCCTGCCC
The DNA here is from genome assembly GCA_050251675.1 of Sphingobium sp. Lineage (GTDB taxonomy): Bacteria > Pseudomonadota > Alphaproteobacteria > Sphingomonadales > Sphingomonadaceae > Sphingobium. The sequence goes on along the minus strand of JBFWMJ010000130.1, from coordinate 4,753 downwards.
CGCCATCGCATCGCCGATGATGCCGACGCCCGCATAGGCGCCCTCCCCCCGGCGCAACGCGTCGAGGATCGCCGCATGATCCTCGCCATAGACGGCGGGCTGCACGAACACCGCGCGCGACAGGCCCAGCGCCCCGGCCGTCCGGCGGTATCGCTCCAGCGGCGTTTCGGCGGGCTGATAGCTGCGCGAGGGCGCATAGGGAAAGCGCGCCGCGGGGCCGAATATATGGCAATGCGCGTCGCACGCCCCAGCGGGCACCGCCCACCCCCGCGCGCCGTGCGGGGCCGGATGAGGCGGCGGCAGGGGCGCAAGGGCAGGGGCGGCGCTTTCCATCGTTCAGGCCGCCGTCACGCCGCCGTCGACGGAGAAATTGGCGCCGGTGATCCAGGTCGATTCGTCCGAGGCGAGGAACAGCGCCGCATAGGCGATGTCGTCCGGCACGCCGAGCCGCTTGATGAGGAGGCGCTGCAAGATACGCTCCGCCACCGCCCCGCCGCTGGTGCCGGCCGATGCGGTCGCGGCGGTCTGCACCATGCCCGGCGCGATGGTGTTGCAGCGTATGCCGTGCGGGCCGCCCTCGACCGCGATCTGGCGGCTCATCGCCATCACCGCCGCCTTGCCCGCGCAATGGGCGACCATGCCCACATTGGTCGATCCGCGAAACGCATTGACCGAGGCGAAGTTGATGATCGACCCGCCGCCGGTCTTCGTCATCCAGGGCCATGCCGCCTTGACCGCCAGAAAGACGAGATCGACCTCGCCCACCATGGTCGGCACCCACTCCTTCTCATAATCCATCTCGGCGACCGGCGCCATGTGAGGGGCGATGGCCGCCGCGTTCACCAATATGTCGATCCGGCCATACTGCCCGCCCGCATGATCGACATAGCGTTGCACGTCCTCCGTCCTGGTGAGATCGACCGGATGCACGCTCTCCATCGCCAGCCCTTCGGCCCGCGCCTGTTCCAGCGTCGCTTCCGCCCATTTTCCCGAAATGTCGCAGCCGATGACGGTCGCGCCCTCGCGGGCGAAGCGCAGCGCGATGCCCTGCCCTATGCCCGCGCCGATGCCCGTCACCAGCGCGATCTTTCCTTCCAGACGCCCTGCCATTCCCTGCTCCCTTGCTGCCGGCCCGCGATCGATCAGAGATCGGCCATGGTCATGAAGCGGGTCTGGAGATAAGGCTCGATCGCCTCCGACCCGCCTTCGAAGCCATAGCCCGAATCCTTCATGCCGCCGAACGGCGTTTCCGGGTGGCCGAGGCCGAAATGGTTGAAGGAGATCATCGCGCTTTCGACCTTCTCCATCACCTCCCGCGCGGTTTGCGACGAAGTGGTGAAGGCATAGGCGGAAAGCCCGTAAGGCAGGCGGTTCGCCTCGGCATAGGCGGCCTCTCGGTCGTCGAAGCGGTTGATCATCGCGATCGGGCCGAAAGGTTCCTCGTTCATCAGCGCCGCGCCGGTGGGCACGTCGGTGAACACCGTGGGCTCGAAGAAGAAGCCCGCATTGCCGATCCGGTTGCCGCCGGTGCGCAGCGTCGCGCCCTTCGCCAGCGCATCGGCCGTCAGCCGCTCCATCGCCTCGACCCGGCGGATATTGGCAAGCGGCCCGGTGGTCGTCGCGGGATCGAGGCCCGGCCCCGGCTTCAGCGCCGCCGCCGCCTCGACAAAGGTTTCGACGAAGGGTTCATAGCCCTCCCCTTCGATTAGGAAGCGCGTGGGGTTGACGCAGCTCTGCCCGGCATTGCGGAACTTGTTGCCCACCAGCGCCTTCGCCGCCGCCACCGGATCGGCATCGCGAAACACCAGCACCGGCGCATGGCCGCCCAGCTCCATGGTGGTGAGCTTCATATGCTGCCCGGCGAGGCTCGCCAGATGCTTGCCCACCACCGTCGATCCGGTGAAGCTGATCTTGCGCACCAGCGGATGCGGCACAAGATATTCGGAGATTTCGGCGGGCGTGCCATAGACCAGATTGACCGAACCGGCGGGCGCCCCGGCATCGACGAAGGCACGCACCAGTTCCGCGCAGGACCCCGGCGCCTCTTCCGGCCCCTTCACCACCAGCGCGCATCCCGCCGCCAGCGCGCCCGCCACCTTGCGGACGATCTGGTTGACCGGGAAGTTCCAGGGGGTGAAGGCCGCGACGATACCCACCGGCTCGCGCAACACCAGATTGGTGATGTTGCCCGCGCGGCCGGGGATCACGCGGCCATAGATGCGCTGGGTCTCGCCCGCCATCCAGTCGCAGGCCTCGGCGGCGCGTTCCACCTCGCCGCGCGCCTCGCCGATCATCTTGCCCTGCTCCAGCACCATCTGGGTGGCGATATCCTCCGCCCGCTCGCGCAGCAGGCGGGCCGCGCCGTTCAGCACCTTCGCCCGGTCGAGCGGCGCCACCTTGCGCCAGGCCGCCAGCCCCTTTTCGGCGGCGGCGAGCGCGCGGTCTAGATCCTCGCGCCGCGCATGGGCGACCGTGCCGATCGCCTCCCCCGTCGCCGGATTGACGACCGGCAGCGTGCCGCCATCGGCGGCGGGCACCCAGGCCCCGCCGATCATGAGGGAAACGCTGCGATATGGGGGCGTGTCGGCCATCCTGTCTTCTCCATGCGGGATTTGCGGCGCGGGCCGCTGTTTGACAATTCGAATATTAGCGCCTCTGCGAATTGTCAACAGAGCCACCTTGACCGTAGCCGTGTATTTCACTTATGCGCTAATTATTATAACGCCCACCGAATAGGGGAGGATGGCTTGAAACTCGTTCTTTTTACGATGCAGGAAACGCGCGACTCAAATTCCGCCCGTGCGGGACTATTGACCGAAAGCGGGGTGGTGGACGCATCTTCCGTCGCCCCCGCCGCCGCATCGCCGCAGCAGACCATGACCGCGCTGATCGACGCCTATGACCGGCTGAAGCCCGCGCTGGAGCAACTGGCCGCCTCCTCCCCCGCCCTGCCACTCGACCGGGTCCGCCTGCTCCCGCCGCTGCCCCGGCCCGGCAAGATCGTCAACTGCATCGCCAACTACTGGGAACATGCGCAGCGCGAGGCCCGCCCGCTCAACATGTTCCTGAAGAATGCCGACGCGGTGATCGGGCCGGGCGATGTGGTCGAGCTGCCCGATTTCGAGGATCCCTATGCCTTCATGCATGAGGCGGAGCTGGCGCTGGTGTTCAAGGGGCCGTCGAAGAAGGTCGGGCAGGCAGACTGGCGCGACGCGATCTTCGGCTATACCTGCTTCATGGACATCACCGCGCGCGAAAGCGGTCGCCGCACCTGGCGAAACAACAGCTGGATGGGCAAGAGCTTCGACACCTTCGCGCCGCTGGGCCCCTGCATCGTCACCGCGGACGAGATAGAGGATCCCAATAACCTCTGGGTGCAGTTCTGGAACGACGGCCAGCTGCGCCACAATTACATCACCGACGACATGGAGCATCCGGTGCCCGAAATCGTCGAGTTCGTCACCACCATCATGACGATGAACAGCGGCGATATCGTCGCCTGCGGCACCAATCACGAAGGGCTGGGCTTCATCCAGCATGGCGAGACGCTGAAGATCAAGATCCACGGCATCGGCGAATTCGAGGTCGGCGTGCGCGACCCGCTGAAGCGGACATGGGAGCGCGGGGTCTATATGGGCGAGGGCTCGACCCATCATGACGCGGTGAAGCGGCACAAGCCGGAAACCATGCTCACCAGCTACAGCATGCCGCAGGAGGGGGGCCATGGTGGCTGACGCCGCCTTCACGCGCTGGCCGGCGGGCAGCGGGCTGGACGACGGGGCCGGGCTGGCCCTGACGGGCGCAAGCGGCGGCGGATGGCCGCTGCGCTCGGTCATCGCGCCGGACGAGTTTGCGCTGCTCACCCACGGGGCGGAGGCGGTGGACGCCCTGCCGCCCTGCCGCGACGCGGCCCGGTACCGGCTGGAGCAGGTCAGCGACAGCGGCCCTGCGGCGGAGCCGTTCGGCGTCATCATGCTAGTCGCGTTCGACGTGCCACCGGACCGCGGGGAAGAGGTCGATCGCTGGTATGACGAGGAGCATATCGGCCTGTTGATGAAGGCCGACGGCTGGCTGCGCGCCCGCCGCTATCGCGTGCTGTCGCAGGAAGGCGGGCCGCGCTGGACCAGCATGGCCTTTCACGAGTTGCGCGACATTTCCGTGATGGACTCGCCCGAACGGGCCTTTGCCCGCTCCACCGCCTGGCGCGCCGAGCTGGAGAAGGAGCCATGGTTCCCGGCGGCGGGCAGAGGCGTGTTCCGCCCGCTTCGCGCCTGATCCCCAGCCCTCCCGTAACGCCCGCCGCGCCTCGCCGTCCGTCCGGTCAGTCGCGGCGGGTGATGCCGTTCAGCACCAGATCGCAGACGAAGGCCTTGTACACGGCCCGCAACTCCTCCTCATCGATCGGCGCGCCCTGCGCGATTTCCAGCTGCCGCCGGGCGGAGACGAAGAATTCCGACATGCCGATCACCACGACATAAAGCAGGCCGGGGTCCATGCCCCGGAAGCTGCCGTCGACCAGTCCCGCCCGCAGGATCGTGCCATAGGCGCCCTGCCCCCGGTTGGTGAAGCGCGCGACCATGTCGAGCGCGGCCGGATCGTCCGACATCGCGATTTCGGAAACGAACAGCTGATGGAAGAAGGGAAAGCTGGCGTTGAGGTCGATCAGCGCGCCGATGCGCGCGCACAGGCGGCTGCGCGGGCTGCCGTCGCTCTGCTCGGCGGCCTTTTCGACCTGCTGGGAGAATTGCTCGGT
>JBFWMJ010000129.1:0-7985 GCA_050251675.1 Sphingobium sp. | reverse complement strand
CGCCACCACATCGCCAGTTTCGCCCGCCGCCGCGACGGATTTCCCGGCTGCGTCGCATTCTCTGATGGCACCCAGAACGCCATGGTAGAAAGCGATCATGTCCGCCTTGGCCGTTACCGCCGGCTTCTCCGGTATGTCGTCGGGTTCGCCGCTGTCTGAAACCATATAAGTGCAGAAACCGAGTAGCAGGACCAGAAAAAGGCAACCTATGCCGTAAGCGACACGGTTTTCCTTTTGCGCTGCCGCTACTTCCTCTTTGGTAAATGTTGTCCCGCAATGTTTGCATATTTCGGCATCGACCTTGATGACCTCTTTGCACTTCGGACAACTACGTTCACCCAGACCGGCCGCCTTCGCCAATTTCTCTCTCCCCCATAGTCAAGTCCGCCTGATCACCCCCACCACGCGACCAAAAACCGACATTTCCCCGTCGACCACAGTTTCCGCGCTGACCTGCGGATTATCGGCCATCAGCCTATAGCTACCGTCCGGCAGCGCGCGCACCCGCTTGATGGTCCCCAGCCCGCCATAGAAGACAGCCCAGATAGAATCCTGTTCATCGATCGAGGTTCGCGAACGGTCGATGATGACGATGTCGCGGTCGTTGATCGTGGGGTACATGGATTCTCCGCGCGGCCGGGCGATCGTAAGATACTTGGCGGGCCTGTCCGTGAACTGGCGCACCCACTCCTGCGGCATCCAGCGCGACAAGCTGTTGACGGGCGCGTCCTCCACATAGGCCGCCCCCATCCCAATCGCGAGGTCGATCTCCTGTAGTTGGATCAGCCCCATCTGTTCGGCGATTTCCTCTCGGGTCGGCGCGACGAACGCACCTTCATCGGGATCATCGGTGCGCCCCGTCAGATAGCTGGGCGTCGTTCTCAGATACTGTGCGATGAGATGCAGTTGGGGCGAAGAGGCAGTTTCTCCGCGAACTATTTTCCCGATCGCTTGAGGGCTCATTCCTACCGCCCTTGCGAGGCTGGATTGGGTCTCGCCGGTCTCAGCCATTCGGGCAATCAAGCGGTCAGGAATGATCATGCCGCGACCCTACAACCATGGATGTAGCACGCCATGGAAATATAGTTGTTGACCTGTTTGTAACTTTAGTTGTAATAGCGTTGCATGGAACACGCACTGACGCCTTTTGAAGCCCTCCAGCGAGCCGTCGAGATATTAGGCTCACAGTCTGCTCTCGCGCGCATCTGCGGGGTTTCCCAAACTGCCGTGTGGAAGTGGCTGCAAAGTTCCAAGCGGTTGCCCGCTGAACATGTCCTGCGCGTCGAAGCGGCGACGGGTGTGTCTCGTCATTGGCTGCGTCCCGATATCTATCCGGTTGATCTGCCGCCGGCGCCCTCTCGCTGGTCCGGCGTCGATCGTCGCGCCGGTGCCCGTGCCGCCGCCGTAGACACGCGAGCCAACGGCGTCGCCTTCGATCGCGCGGCAGGAATGAAGGGAGCGGCTCTGTGAGGAAAACCCACCGGCCCTTGTCCCGCCGCGAAAGTGAGGCGGCGCGTTTGGCCGCCCAGCGGACGAAAGATGATGCGATCGCGCTCATCGAGCGGGCATGCACGGTCTACGAACAGAGCGGCATGACCGAAAGCACAAGGACGCTCAAGCATATCGCCGATCATCTTCGCGAGTTTCTGCACACGACCAGCGTGGGGACCGAACTGTGACCAAACGTCGCGAACCCCTGACCTATCAGGCGACCTTGACCCGTGTCGCGGACCTTATCGGCTGGGACCGGGCTGGCGCCATATGTGGTGTGTCGGCCCGTGCAGTGCGCTACTGGTCGGACCCCGACTGCGAAACCGAAATCCGTATGATCGACGCCGAACGGCTCGACCGCGCCTATCTCGAACGTGGCGGCGACCATGCGCCCTTCCACCGCCTGCACGCCCTGCGCATCGAAATCGCCGCCCATGAAGCGCCCGAACGCGATCTTGCCGTGCTGGCCGGCCGCGCCGCCAAGGAAACCGGCGAAGCCATCGCGGCGCTGATCGACGCCAGCGCCTGCACTCTGCCCGGCACGCTCCGCCGCACCCGGCGCGAGATCGAGGAGGCGCTGGAAAGCCTCACCAACGGCCTCGCCGCGCTCGATCGCGTGGAAAAGGGGGCATCGTCATGAACTATCAGGGGGACCGGCCAACCATGCGACCGCTGATCGAAGCGCCCTTGCAGTTCCGCACCAGTTCGGGCGGGGAACGGGCGAAGCACAACACCCTTATCACCTGCCCGAAATGCGATGCCCCCTGCTTCATCCGGCGCAGCGCCCGCGTGACCGAAACCGTCAAGCATATCGACGCGCACTGCACCAACACCGGCTGCGCGCACACCTTCATGCTGGAGATGGTTTTCGTCCATTCCTACAACCCCGGCCTGATCGACCGGCCCGACCTCGATCTGCCGGTGTGCCCGCGTGAACAGGTGCCCCATGTCATGCCTCCGACGCGCGATGGGCCGGACAGCGATCCAAACCAGATGACGATGTTCGGCACCGGCTGACCGGCCCGCACCACCGCAACCACTGAAATTCAAAACGCCCGCGCTCCGGGCGAGGGGGAAGCTTTGCCCTACCAAACCGCCCATCTGATCAGCCCGCCGGCTCCGCGCCGCCTCGCCGGAGCGCGTGCCCGGTGAACCTCGAAGCGCAAATATTGAAGGGCTTGCAGGACCGCTTCCGCTTTCGGAAGCCGAAGGGCGCATGGATGCAGGAAGGGCAATGCCCGGATTGCAAGCAATGGGAACTCTATTGTTCCGCCAGCAACCCAAAAATCGTGCGCTGCTCCCGTGAGGAACGCTGCGGCTATGAAGACAGCGTCCGCAACCTGCTGCCCGACCTGTTCGAAGACTGGTCCCGCCGCTTCCCCACCACGGACGTCAATCCGAACGCTGCGGCCGACGCCTATCTGACGCATGAGCGCGGCCTGGACCTCCAATATCTGCGCGGCGCCTACAGTCAGGAAGTCTATTTCGATCCCGACACCGGCCATTCCGGCGCGACCGTCCGCTTCCCGATCGGCGATACCTGGTGGGAACGGATCATCGACCGCCCCGGCCGCTTCGGGAAGAAGGCGCATTTCAAAAAGGGCGGCAAGCCCGGTGGCCATGTCTGGATGCCGCCCAAGCTGACGATCGCCGATTTCGCGCAGGCCGATCGGATTTTCATCGCCGAAGGCATCTTCAATGCGCAGGCACTGCATCAGGGCGCCGACCTGCTGACCGTGTCGGCCATGTCCTGCAACTATTGGCCGGAACATTTTCTGGAGCAGTTGAAGGACGCCCTGCGCGCCATAAAGCGCCCGACCCGCCCCGAACTCGTTTTCGCTTTCGATCCCGGCGCCGCTGGCGTCAAATGGACGCGGAAATTCGTGGACCGCGCACAGGATGAAGGCTGGCCCGCCAGCGCCGCACAGGTGCGCCCCGATGGCGAGGGCACCACCCACGACTGGAACGACCTGCTGCTGCGTCACCAGCAATGGAAGGGCGAACCGGAAAAGGCGCCCCTGTCGCCGGAGAAGATCGAGGAATATTGCTGGAACGGCGATGTCACCCTCGCAAAAAAACCACGCGAAAAGGCTCGCCTGCTCTTTGAGAAAACAGCGCTGGCTAGCTTCGACTTCCGCCACGGCAACCGCCTGTGGTGGTGCCGCAGCACATGGAAGGACGAACAGCACGAACTGGCGGTGGAGGAGATCGCCAACTGCGCCTTTCGCCTGCTGTACCGCGAACGCGACAACATCACCGACGAAACCAATTACTTCCTCCAGATCGATTTCCCCGACCAGCCCACGGACAAGGCCCGCTTTTCCGCCGCCGCCTGCGCCAGCTCCAGCGAGTTCAAGAAAAGGCTGATGGACTTCGCCGGCATGTGGAGCGGTTCGGGCGAACAGCTCGACCGCCTGATGCGCAACCAGACCCGCCGGCTGAAGGTGGTCGAACCCATCCCCTTCACCGGCTATTCCGCGCCACATCGTGCCTGGCTGCTGGGCGACATCGCGGTGCGCGAAGGCCGCATCGAAAAGGTCAACGGCGAAAACTATTTCGACTTCGGCAAGCAGGCGGTGAAACTGCGCAGTACCGAACGGCTGCTGGATATCCAGTACGACGCCGACCGCATCGACTTCACATGGGTGCCGGACCTGTGGACGGCGTTCGGGCCGAAAGGCCTTATCACCCTCGCTTTCTTCACCATGAGCTTTTTCGCGGTGCAGATCCGCGAACGGCATAAATCGCTGGGCTTCCTTGAACTGACCGGCCCGCCCGGATCGGGCAAATCCACGCTGGTCGAACTCATGTGGAAGCTGGCCGGACGCGCCGGTTATGAGGGGTTCGACCCGAACAAGGGCACGCCGGCATTCATCGCGCGCAGCCTGCTCAAAGTGGCCAACCTCCCGGTCGGCCTGATTGAGGGCGGCCGCGACGACGACAAACGCACCGGCACCCGGCAGTTCGACTTCAACGAACTGCTTGTCCTCTACGGCGGTCGCTCCCCGCGCGGCCTCGGCCAGAAATCGGGCGGATACGAAACGTCCGAACCGCCCTTCCTGGGCGCGATCTACCTCATGCAGAATGAGCGGATCGACGCGCATCCGGCGGTGCTGGAACGCCTGATGTCCATGCCGATCGACAAGTCGCGCTGGTCGGAAGCGACCAAGGATGCAGCCATCCGCCTCGAAACATGGCCGATGGAAGACGTGTCGGGAACGATCGTCCACATCGTCCGCAACGAAGCGAAATTCCTCCCCTTTTTCTTCGAACGCTTCGCCCATCATGACAAGGACATGCCACGCCGCGTGCCCGGCCTGGTCAACAGCCGCCCGATCAAGACGCATTCGCAGCTCGCGGCGGCGGTCGAGGCGCTGCCCCATTTGTTTCCCGCCGTGCGCCCCGAATGGGTCGCCGAAACGCTTGCCCAGGTCGACGCCATGGCGCTCGATCGCCAGCAGTCCTGCGGCGGCGACCATCCCCTTGTCGCCCGTTTCTGGGAACAGGTTGAATTCCTCCTCGATCGCGAAAAGCGGGAGGATCACGACCTCGGCAAATCGCTCAACCAGCATCGCGACCCCAACAAACTCGCGATCCGTCTGGTCGAATTCGAATCCCGCTGCCGCAACGCCGGCATCCAGCCGCCCGACATGGACAAGCTCAAGAAGCTGCTGCGCGGGTCGAAGTCCCGCAAATGCCTCGCGGCCAGCGCCAATGTGAACAACCCGGTGGAGCAGGTCGTGCGCTGCTGGGTCTTCGAAAACCCCCAAAGCCCGGAGAAAGTCCTGTGACACGACGCACCCCCATGCGCGACGATCGCGCGCCCCCGATCGGCACCGCCCTCATCACGACATGCGCCCGCTGCGATGCCCAGCATGTCGGCGTGCTGCCTGTTCTGCCGGCGGGATGGGCATTGCTCTGCGGCGCCCCGCTCTGCCCCGATTGCTGGCAACCGCCGATGAAAGGGCGGACCCGTGGCTAGGGCGCGCTGCGACGTCGACGGCTGCACCCGTCACCGCTTCCGCTGGCAGCGGATATGCGCCCGCTGCTTCGCGGTCCTGCCCCGCCGGATCAGCCTTGCCCTCATCACCGCCCACCGCGCCGGCGACCGCCCCACATGGCGCGCCCTGCGCAAGGAAAGCGGCCGCCTGCTCACCAACAGCATCGCAGCCGATTCCCATCGCCTGCTGGCCCGCGCGAGCCGCCTCGGCGCGGTCAGCCCCCAGCAGGCCTTCCGCAACCACCAACGCCTGCTCGGAGAGCGGGACTGACCCTTAGCGAGAGGATCATTATCATGCCGAATCCATGCAACTGCATCGTCGATATCGACGGTAAACTCGAAGAGCACACGCTCGATACGGCGATCTGCTTTTTCGACAATGAATTGGTCGCGCGCACCTACACCCAACTGCGCCGCAGAGACACGGACAGGCCCGAAACCCGCAGCAAAAAGCCCCGCCTGTTCGCGCACACATTCTGCCCGTTCTGCGGCACCCGCTACGCCCCCGCGCCGGCCTCCTATGCCGAAGGCGGTGCGGCATGAGCAAATTCCTCGATCTGGCTGCGCAAGCCCTTCGCCTCCACCTCAACGGAAAAACGGCCGCCGAGATCAAGGCATCTCTCTCATTGCCATCCGCACGCGACGTCCATCTCGCAATCGACATAGGACGTTTGGCCGAACGCTTCGAAGAGCCGCGCCTGACCGATCAGGAACAGGAACTGATCTTATCGGTAGCTGCCTATGAGCGGGACGAAATCGCGCGTGGGAACACCTGTGCGCCGAAACTCAAATACGCCGGGGCGCACATGTGGCCGCGCTCGCGCGCCGCATATCTCGCATACAAGCGCCTCGGTTCGCATCGTCGGGGGGAAAACACGCGCAGCCCTGGCACGGGATTGGGACTGTTGCACCCGTACAACGGCTACGTCCGCTTGACCAAAGCCGGATGGGCGTTTGTCCATGCGCTTGAATCGAAGGGCGGTGCGAAATGACCGTCCTCATCTTCCCCGCCCGCAAATGGGCCAGCCCCCCCGCCCTCACGCCCGACGATCGCACCACCGCACAGATCGCGCTCTACGCCGCCGCATTGCTGCGCAACAGCGACGCGGTCGCGCTCAGCGCCCTGGGCAACGCGCTGACCGCCGCCGCCCGTGACGACATCATCCCGCATTACACCGACAACAGCCACCTCGTGCGCATCATGCAGCGGCTGGGCTGGCGCAAGGATGGCTATGTCGGCGCAGGCCGATCGCGCAGCCCGCTCTACATCCGCGTCGTCACCCCGATCGCCGACCGATGACCGCCCGCTTCACCTCACGCGGCACCGATCCGCTCACCACCCCGCCGCGCACCCAATGGCAGCGCCAGCGCGCGAGCGGTCCCCTCCTCCCCATGCCTCGGCAGCGCCCATGGTGGCGCTTCTGGGCACGCTGAAAGGCTCCTCATGTCTGCTCGCTCCATCCGCACCGCCAACCAGGCGGAAAGGGTCGCCGATTATCTGGACGGTATCGGCGAACCAAAACGCGCCGAAGATGTGCGCGCCCTCATCCGCAGCCACCTCGCTACCCGCACCACACTCCAGCAGGTCCATGGCGACAACCTCGCGCTTCGTTCCACGCCGCCAGAATCCGCGCCCTCCATCATCACGGATCAGCAAAGAATTGATCTGCAATGGCTCTGGCTGTCGGGCTGGCCCGTGAAGCCGGCGGCGGATCATCTGGGCATGCCTGCGGGGAAAGCCTACCAGATCGTGCAGAAACTGAAGCTGCAACTGGTCGCGGAAGGCAAACCCTTTCCCCGCGCCCTTCCTAAAAACAGGCGCCCTCTGCCGGGACAACCAAAACCGGCGAAGACCGCCCCGACCCCACGTCAAACGAAGCCCAATCCAAAGCCGGCCGTGGCCACCACCGCGCCCGCTACACCTCCGCCGGCCCATCCCGCACAGATGGCCCCTGCGCCAGAACGGGCGCCGCCTCAGCCACCTGCCAGCCCTCCACCCCGCGCGGCCCAGCCCCGCCAGCGCATCAGCTTCGAAGAACAACTGGCCCGCGTCGCCGCCGGCAAGGCCGGGCTGATCCCCAACTTCAAACCCACCCGCCCGACCATCGACGCCACCCTGGGCGGCGTCGGTTCGGCCATGCTCTGAGGAGTTTCAAAAAGTGCAAAAAGTACAATTCGTTGTAGTTGAGAATGCTGGGTACGACGGCGAATGCGACGTAGCTAAGTTCGGTACTCGCTGGGCTGCCGAGCAGTGGATCAATCGGAAGTATAGCGCCCACGAAGTGGATGTTCTGCACATCGATATCTGCATGGAGGCGGATGGTCGGCGGACCTATGACCCCTGCGGCTTCGATCAATGAGGGATACCTTCGCATTGCCGCCGCCATCTGCCGGAAGGGCGAAAGTCGTCTCGGCGGCCGTCGAATATGTCCACCAACAACTTCTGAGTGGGACGGATGCTCGCGATATTCTAATGGGACTCTCTGAGCACCTC
>JBFWMJ010000128.1:0-7997 GCA_050251675.1 Sphingobium sp. | reverse complement strand
CGCGCAGATCATCTGAATAAGGCTTGCCCATCCCATGCCGGCCTCCGTCCCAGCCAGCACTCTGAATCAGAAAATCAGCCCGATGGGAATCCTCGCCGATTCAACTTGGTCGCATCCGACTCTAGCCAGCCTTCACAGCTTGCCGATCGACATATTGAAAATCGACCGCAGTTTCGTATCGTCGATGCTGGAGGATCGTGACAAGGCGGTGATCGTCCGCACTGTCCTGTCGCTCGCCGAATCGCTGAACCTGCGTGTCACCGCCGAGGGCATCGAGACGCAGAAACTGGCGCATGCCTTGCAGGCCATGGGGTGCTGGCAGGGGCAGGGCTATCATTTCGCCAGGCCCATGGACGAGGCCGAAGCATATGCTTACTGGCGCGCGCGCTGGAATTCCGACACGATCTGATCGGCGATCGTATCGACCCGGTCGGTGGCGGGGAACCCCTCCGCGATCCATTGGTCCTGAACCTTGCGCAGCGCTCTGGCGACGTCAGGCCCGGCCGTCAGGCCGCGCGCGATCAAAGTGCCGCCTCCGATCGGCAGCGACGGCGGCGTCCAGTCGCGCAGCAGGCCAAGATCGTCCAGCGGTTGAGACGGATCGAGCAGGATCTGGTCGATCGCTCCCTCAACACCGGCGTGCCAGGCGCGCGCGCGCGGATCGCTCCGCGATCCGCCATGCTGTTGCGGGGATAGCGCCGTCACCAGTCGTTTGCGGGCCCTGGTCGACAATTTAAGGCGTGCGCCCACGGCGTCCGCGACCGCAGGATCGGGCGGCAGCAGGGCGGCCAGCCGGCGCAGGGCCGCGCCGCCGATGCCGCACTTATGCTCCCGTTCGATCAGTCCGGCCAGCCTGTCCACGCCATCCTGCTCGATTTCCGGCAGGACGGGACGCAATATCCCGCCGTCGACCATCAACCGGAGTGCGGCGACAGGCGAAGCGGTGGCGAGCAGCTTGCACATTTCATCGGTGATGCGCTCGCGCGACAGCGCCATCAGGCTGTTGGCGGCGGCGCGGCAGGCATCATAGGCGTCCGCATCGGGCGCGTCGCGGCCGAAACGGGCCAGAAAGCGGAAATAGCGCAGGATGCGCAGGTGATCCTCGGCGATCCGTGCGGTCGCGTCGCCGATGAAGCGCACCCGGCGCGCTTCCAGATCGGCGACGCCGCTAAAGAAATCGGTCACTTCATGGGTCAGGGGATCGGCATACAGGGCATTGATCGTGAAATCGCGGCGTGCGGCGTCTTCCCGCCAGTCGGCGGTGTAGGCGATGGTCGCGCGGCGGCCGTCCGTGCTGACATCACGTCGCAGGGTCGTGATCTCGACCGGCCAGCCGGAAATGACGGCGGTGACGGTGCCATGGTCCATGCCGGTGGGCACCGCCTTTATCTCCGCATCGTTCAGCCGGGCGATGACGGCGCGCGGCTCCAGCGCCGTGGCGATATCGAGATCGCTGACCGGCACGCCGAGCAGGCCGTCCCGCACCGCGCCGCCGACGAACCGGGTCAGGCCCGCCGATGCGTCCAGCGCGTCAAGCAGCCGGTCCAGTCCGGGTCGATGGCGCCAGTCGGCGTCAGGCAGCGAGACGGCCATGACCCAGCCTGTGGGACAGATTGGCCAATATGGCGGCGGTCACGCCCCAAATGCGCCGTTCCTGCCATAAAATCTCATAATAATGACGCTCAAAACCTTCAAACATGACAGATTTTCTGATTCTATTGGCAGGATCCAGCACATAGTCCAGTGGCGCTTCGAACCAGTCCGCTACTTCGCTTTCCTGTCCGACCAGCGGCAGGTCGGGCGGAATCACGCCCAGGACGGGAATGATGTCGAACCCGGTAAAGGTGTGATAGCGATCGGACGTCCCGATAATCTCGACGTGCTGCGGCGGCAGGGCGATTTCTTCCCATGCCTCACGCAGCGCGCCGGCCACCTCGTCCGCGTCCTCCGCGTCCACCCGGCCGCCGGGAAAGGCGATCTGGCCGGGATGTTTGCGGAGTGCGGCGGATCGCTGGGTCAGGATAAGGCCGGGCTCCGTCCGGTCGGTGATCGCGACCAGCACCGCCGCCGGGGTCAGCGGCGTGGCGCCGTCGATGCGCGGGTCGCGCATGTCGTCCCCCGGCAGAATGTCATCCGCCTGCCCGCCAGCCAGAGCGGAGCGGAGCCGCGCCGCCAAGGTCATCGTGACCCATCCAGCGGAAAGAAATGCCCTCCGCTCCAAAGGCCGATCGGGTCGCCTTCCTCTTCCAGCGCCAGGGTCATGAGTTCGTAATAGACGCTGCGCGCGATCAGCGCGTCCAGCCCGCCGCGCACATGCAGATAGGGGCGGGGATCTCCCCCTCCGTCGCTTCGGATCGACAGCATATTGTCCGGTCCCGCAGCAACGATGTCGCCGGTGTTCAGGCGAAAGGCCAGACTGCGGTCCGGGCCGCTTCCCTCCGTCTTCAACTCCACGGCGACGAATGGCGCATCCTCGACCTCGATCGACAATTTCTCGACCGGGGTGACAAGGACATAGCCGCCATCGGCTTCCCGCCGCAGGATGGTGGAGAACAGGCGGACCATGGGCGCGCGACCGATGGGCGAACCCTGATGAAACCATGTGCCGTCGCGCGCGATGCGCATCTCGCTGTCGCCGCAATGGTCGGGGTTCCAGCTGTCCACCGGGGGAAGCCGCTTCTGTTCCACCAGCCGCGCGATATCGGCGAGCGAAAGGTCGGTCAGTTCGGGCAGGGGGTCCATCGGCATGGAATGGAGATAGGGCGGCGGGGTCGGGAAAGCAAAAGGCAATTCACCCCGAAACGGCGACGCGCGGCCCCAGCATGCCCGTACCGCCGACCGCCTGCCCATCGACGGGCAGGGCGAGCAGGCGCCGGGGATCGAACGGGCCGGGGGCGTTCCAGCCCGCTGTGCCGTCCGCCGAAAATCCCCAGAACCGGCCATAATATTCGGGGTCGCCGATCATCATCAGCGTTTCGGAGCGCTGTTCCCGCGCGGCGGCGACCACCGCGTCCATCAGGGCGCGGCCATGGCCTTCCCCCTGCACGGCCGGGTCGACCGCCACCGGACCGACCATGATGAGGTCGACCTGCGCGCCGGTCCGGTTCCGCAGCGCCACCGGCCAGCTTTGCAGCGACCCGATCAGCCTGCCATCGTCGGCCATCATGGCGAAGGACAGGCTGGGCAGCCACGCCATGCCGTCCCGGATGCGATAGGCCGTGCGGCCGTGGCGGTCCGGTCCGAACGCGGCGTCGAGCAGGGCGTCGATTGCCTGTTCCCGTGCATTTTCGAGGGGGACGATCACTGACACGTCTTGCCGATCCGCCATCTATGGCGCATGGACCGCGCCGGAAGCGGCGGGCTTTAATCGCTGCCGGGTAAAAGAAAAGTATAATCTGGCCGCCGGCGCCACCGGGCGGTCCCATAGGGCGAACGATGACCCCATCTTTTGACGATTTTCTGACGCTGGAAGTCCGCGATCTGGATGTGGACGTGCTGACCGGCATCTATTCGGAGGAAACGCATCTGCCGCAGCCTTTGCGCATTTCCATTCGCGCCCGGCTGAAGGTCGCCGATCATTACGACCCGGACACCCCGCTGTCCTGTTCCAAAAACTATATGGATCTCAAGCATGCGGCGACCACCGCATTGCCGGAAGGGCAGCATTTCACCCTGATCGAAGCGGTCGCCGACCATATTGTCGACACCATATTCCTGCAGGACGACAAGGTGTCGCAGGTCGAGGTGAAGATCGTGAAACTGGCCCTGAGCGAACGGGGCGAGGAAATCGGCATGACGCTGTCGCGCTGCCGCAAGGCGGGCGCTCTTCCTATCGTTTGATCAGTCCGATCTCCGCAAGGCGTTCGGTCAGATAGGCGTGGGCGCTGATCGGCGGGTCGCGCCGGGGATGCGCCGCGTCGACGCATTGCGGCGGCGGATCGATGATGAAATCCGGGCGCAGATGCAGGAAGAAGGGCATGGAATAGCGCGACATCCCGCGTCGCTCCGGCGGCGGGTTGACCACCCGGTGGCGGGTCGAGGGCAGGATATGGTTGGTCAGCCGTTGCAGCATGTCGCCGACATTGATGACGAGCGCGCCCGGCGGCGGCACGACCGGCAGCCAGTTTCCGGCGCGGTCCTGAAGTTCCAGCCCGCCTTCCTCCGCCCCCAGCAGCAGGGTGATGAGGTTGATATCTTCGTGCGCGCCCGCGCGAATACCGGGGGCATCGGGCGACACTGGCGGATAATGCAGCAAGCGCAGGATCGAATTGCCCCGTTCGACCGGGCCGTCGAACCAGCGTTCGGGCAGACCCAGATACAGGGCGATAGCGGACAGCAGGGCCGCCCCGGCCCGGTCGAATTCGGCATAGAGGCGGGTTAAGGCGTCGCGAAACGCCGGCAGTTCCGCCGGCCAGACATTGGGCGGCATGGATGCGCCCAGCGGATCGCCGGGCGCAAGGTCGCGCCCGACATGCCAGAATTCCTTGAGATCATTGTCGCGCGCGCCCTTGGCCATTTCCCTGCCGAAGGCGGTGTAGCCGCGCTGCCCGCCATTTCCGGTCGCGTCATAACGTCGCTTCACCGCGTCGGGCAGGGCGAAAAAGCGGCGGGTAAGCGTTTCGCATGCGGCGATCAGCGCCGGGTCCATGCCATGGTCGCGCACCATGGCGAACCCGAAGCGCTGGAAGGACGCGCCAAAAACAGCGGCGAAATCACCTTTCGCCATGGCCGTCATCGACAGGATCGGCACTTCGTCGGGCATGCTGTGCGACATCGCTCATCCTCCAGCGGCCGCGTCATGGATCGCAGGGGCCTGCGTCCCCGTCCTTGATCCGCCCGTCGGCCTGTTGCAAGGGACGGGTATGCATTACTGGCTGATGAAATCGGAACCCAATGTCTTTTCCTATGACGACCTGGTCGATCAGGGGAAGGCGGAATGGGACGGCGTGCGCAACCATGCCGCCCAGTTGAACATGAAAGCCATGAAAAAGGGCGATCTGGCCCTTTTCTACCACAGCAATATCGGGCTGGAGGTTGTGGGCGTCATGGAGATCGTGGAAGAAGCCGCGCCCGACAGCACCGACCCGACCGGCAAGTGGATCGCGGTGCATGTCGCGCCCAGGGAAAAGCTGGCAAAGACCGTGACGCTCAGGACGATGAAGGCTGATCCCGCCCTGGCCGGCATGGCGACATTGCGTCAGTCCCGCCTGTCGGTTTCGCCGGTCTCACCTGACGAATTCCACCATATCATGGGTTTGTCGAGGGGGTAGAGCCGTTTACGGTGCGCCGCCTCCCCCGGTGCGCGCATATCCCTGGGTGCCGGGATGCGCGTTGGGGGATGATGGGGACGCCCGCTGACGCCGGCATGAAAGCGCGGCCACGCTAAGGGCCGCGCTTTCCGGGCGAGGGCTGCTTATCGACACCGCCTTTTGCTGTCGATTTCCCTGCCCAGCAATGCGCCGCCGGCCGCGCCCAATATCGTGCCCGTCGCGCGCTCGCCGCGCGTGTCGATGGCCCGGCCGACCAGCGCGCCGCCCACGCCGCCGATGATCAGGCCCGTCGTGCCGTCCGACTTGCGGCAATAGGTCCGGCCGTCCCTGCCGCGCCATTCCTTGTAGCGGTGGTTCTTGTACCGCTGATGCTTGCGGGCCTGCGCGCCGTCCGCCGGGACGGCCATGGACACCGGCACGGCCAGCGATGCCGCGGCGAGGACCAAAAGGGCTTTACGCATGTTCATCTCCTCCGATTGCATGGTCTTGCGACTGAACCCTTCCTCTTTGATCGCAGCCGTCTGAACCTGCGGCAACGGCATAAGGCGGCGCATCGCGCCCGGCCATTTTCGCGATGAGCGGACGGCGGCAGGCGATGAACGTGCGTGAGCGATACCTATCGGCAATAGCCTTCCTGATCCGGTATCACGATCAGGCAATCCGTCTTGCCCTCAAGATATCTGAAACCGGTTTCCGCGCCGTTCCCCGCCCGGATCGACAGGTCCTTGCCTTCCCGCACGAAGCGGATATGCGGCCCTTCGGCGATCCCGACATAATCGTCCTGGCGGTCCAGCATGTCCATGTTGGTGATGGCATAATGGCCGCGTTTGCCGTCAGGTGCCGGCTGGATGTCCAGGAACAGCCCCTCCGGCCCATCCCAGCGGCCCACCCAGTCATCCGTCGGCAAACGGTTCTCATCGGCGCCGACGCTGTTGCCCAGCGTGTCGCTGTCGTCGATCGCCTCCGTCTGGGGTGACGGCCCTGTCATGTTGTTCGCCATGGGTCCGTCGTCCGTGCCCCCGGCGCAACCGCCCAGCAGAGCCATGGTCATCGCCGCACAGCACAGCAGGGGCATGGGGCGGGAATGGTGCATGCGTCGGTTTCCTCGTGCCATCAGGGCGCCATGGGGGCTCAACGGCCGATAGCCGCCTTTGCGATCCTATATCCGGTATAGCAGTTCGATGCCGCCGTCATGACGATTTTGTGACGGGCGGATCGATCAATCGGGTCAGGTGTGATCGATTTTCTCTATCTCCAAGTCCGAGAAAACCAATTTCCCGGTCGTCGTCGCATTGCCTAGAGAGGATAGTGCAATTGCAACCCTTCTCAAGAATTGGAGAGCCCATGGCACTTATCAACACCCCCCTCCAGCCGTTCAAGGCCACTGCGTTCAAGGAAGGCAAGTTCGTCGACGTCACCGACGCCGACGTGAAGGGCAAATGGGCCGTATTCTTCTTTTATCCGGCGGACTTTACCTTCGTCTGTCCGACGGAACTGGAAGACCTGGCCGACATCTACCCCACCCTGCAGGGCATGGGCGTCGAAGTCTATTCAGTGTCGACCGACACGCATTTCTGCCACAAGGCCTGGCATGACACCTCGCCTGCCATCGGCAAGATCAACTATTACATGCTGGGCGACCAGAATCATGATCTTTCCAACCAGTTCGGCGTTCTGCGCGAAGGCGTTGGCCTCGCGGATCGCGGCACGTTCGTGCTCGACCCGGAAGGTGTGATCCAGCTCGTTGAAATCACGCCCGAAGGCGTGGGCCGCAATGCTGCCGAACTGCTGCGCAAGATCAAGGCGCTGCAATATTGGGTCAGCCACCCCGGCGAAGTGTGCCCGGCCAAGTGGGAAGAAGGCGAAGAGACGCTGGCGCCTTCGCTGGACCTCGTCGGCAAGATTTAAGGTGTGTCCCCGCCGGGTCGGGCATGGCCCGGTCCGGCGGGGATCGACCCTTCATCCAGTTTTTCATCCGGGGCGTTGGGTCGCACTATCCCCGGCGCGGGCTGCCGCATGTCGTTGCTTGTGCGCGGCCCACGCTTTTTTACGGAGCCATCACGATGTTGGACGCAAATCTCAAAGGACAGCTCAAAGGCTATCTGGCGAACATTACCCAGCCGATCGAGCTGGTGGCTTCGCTGGACGACAGCGCGAAGGCGCGCGAACTGGGCGAATTGCTCAATGAAATCGCCGAATTGTCTGACAAGGTGTCGGTGACGTCGGGTGCGGACAAGCGTACCCCCAGTTTCCTGATCCGCCGCGTGGGCACGGATATTGGTGTGCGGTTCGCCGGCATTCCGATGGGCCATGAATTCACCAGCCTGGTGCTCGCGCTGCTTCAGGTGGGCGGGCATCCGTCGAAGGCGGCACAGGACCTGATCCAGCAGATCAGGGATCTGGACGGCGATTATGCGTTTGAAACCTATTTCTCGCTGTCCTGCCAGAACTGCCCCGATGTGGTCCAGGCCCTCAACCTGATGAGCGTGCTCAATCCCCGGATCAGCCACGTCGCCATCGACGGCGCGCTGTTCAAGGAAGAGGTGGACGCGCGTCAGGTGATGGCCGTGCCGACCGTCTTCCTGAACGGCGAAAGCTTTGGTCAGGGCCGCATGGAGCTGGAACAGATCGTGGCGAAGATCGACAGCGGCGCCGAGGCGCGCGCTGCGGCCAAGGTCAACGCGCAGGACCCGTTCGAGGTGCTGGTGATCGGCGGCGGGCCGGCCG
>JBFWMJ010000127.1:0-8041 GCA_050251675.1 Sphingobium sp. | reverse complement strand
CATGTCGGGAAGCATCGGATTTTCGAGAAGCGCGGCCCGCAAATGGGCCGCATCGCAAGGCGTCCTGCTCATGGGCGGGGGCGAGGGCGGCGCGCGGCTCGCGCCGCTTTGGGGGACGATGGAGCGGGTGGCCGCGCTGGGCGATTTTCCCGTCGAGGCCGTGCCCGTCGCCGTCCCCTCGGGCAAAAGGCTGGCCTCGCCGCGCCACGCGGCCCGGCTGAAGGCGTCGGCGGCCTGCACCCTCACCAGGCTGGTCGACATCACCGGCGACGGCGGGGTGGTGTCGGGCGTCACGATCGACGCGAGCCTCGCGGCGCGCGAGGCGGCGGGGTTCGCGTCCTACACCCATGGCGGTTCCTCGCTGAACCGGAACGACGTGCTGTGGGAGGACGTCACCGTCACCGACTATGGCGAGACGGCCGCGCAGGCGGCGCTGCTCAACACCTGCGCGATCGTGATCGACAGCGACGCGAGCGCATCGGCGGTGACGAGCGGGGGCGTCATCCGCGGCTGCCGCGCGATCGACAGGACGCTGAAGGCGCCTTACGGCTTTCGCCTGCGCAGCCAGTTCATCGGCTATCAGCGCGGCGAGATCCCCGGCCTGTCGAAATGCGTGATCGAGGACAGCGAGATCATCGGCACCACCAAGAACGCGGTGGAGCTGGCCGGGCCCAATGTCTTCGACTGCGTCGTGCGGCGCGTGCGGGTGCGGAACATGATCGGCCAGGGCGGCATCGAAACCGACTATGGCGCCCATGGCATCCTGTTCGAGGAGTGCGACGTCGGCCATTTCGGCGCCGATGGCGTCATCACCCGTTCGACGGCGGCCTTCAGCTGGCGCTCCTCGGACCAGGGCGACAGCAAGACCAAGGAAGGATCGGGCAATCGCGCGGTCGATTGCCGGGTGCACCATTTCACCAGCGCCGGGGCCTATACGTTCAAGGCGTTCCACCTGATATCGGTGCGCGACAGCGTGATCGAGCGCCTGCGCGTCCATGACATCCGGCGCGGCGCCGATGCCGCCATCTCCGCCAATGTCGGCATCTATATCGAAACCAACCATGGCGAAGTGCATAATATCGCGATCCTCGACCCGGATATCCGCGACGTCGACATTCCGGTGCAGATTTCCGGCAGCAACGCCTGCTCGGATATCTTCGTGCGCGGCGGGCGCTGGAAGGGCAGTATCGCGGTTATGCCGAGCCGACCACGACGCCGCTGGCCAATGTCCGCTTCGGCGGGGGCGTGACGATCACCGCCGACACGCCGGTCTTCCTGGCGTCGGGGCGGAGCGAGTCGGTGTCCTTCTTCGACGGGGCGACGCTGCGCGGCAACCAGATCGCGCTCAATTCCGGCTCGGTCGCGACGCAGTTCCGCAACACCCGCTTCGTCCTGCCGCCGCTCGGCAAGGCGGCGCTGGAGGCCGCGCTGCCCAACATCACCACGACCAACGGCAACAGCTACGGCCGGATGCCGCCGGGCGAGGCCTATCTGCTGCGCCATGCCGCCATCCTTTATGACCGGAAGGCGACGGCCTATCGCGCCTGCCTCGACGGCCTGCTGGACGACGGGATTATCGACAAGCTCGATGGGCTGATGATCCTCGCCGCGCCCTTTCAGGCGACGGCGCTCCAGAACGCGGCGCAGGCGCAATATAACGGCGCGCTGGTCGGCGCGCCCGGCTTCGTCGCGGGGCAGGGGTTCAGCGGCGCGGACGCGGGCAATTATGTGAACCTCGCCTATAATCCGGGCGGGGCGACGACGATGCAGTTCCAGCAGAACAGCGCGTTCATGGCGCTGTGGAAGGGCGCGGGGCTGAGCCAGAACGTCCGGGGCGGATCGAACAACAGCCGGGTCGGCCATACGGCGGGCGGCGAGGTGATGATCCGGCCCAATTCGGGCACCACCATCCAGCAGGCGCCGGGCGGCGACTATGCGATGGCATGGTGGACGCGCGGCGATGCCTCGACCGCGTCCTGGGGCGTGGACGGCGCGACGGTCGGCAATGCGATCGCCAGCGCGAGCGCGGCGATCACCAGCGCCACCATGGGCATCGGCAGCCTCGGCGGGGTGGCGAGCACCGGCAACGGCCTGCACCGCGCCTTCGCGGCGGGCGGCTATCTGACCGTCGCGGAAAAGGAAAAGCTGCGCGTCCGCGTCGATGCGCTGCTGGCGGCGCTGGAAGCATAGCCGCGGCCGGAGCGGGTGAAGCGGATCGGCCGTCATCCTGGGCGGTGATGGCCGATCCCTTCTTTTGCCCCATCACCGGCGCGGGGTAGGGCCATCCGCCCTGGCCTGTTCCGGTATTGGGATATTTTATATAGCTATTTGAAGGGGATAGGAGGCATCATTTCCTCCCGTTCCGTGCATCAAATGAGACGACCGGCGTCCGCGCGCCCTTGTGCCGCCCCCGTCGCCACGGCATAGGTTCGATCACCGCCGTCCGTTCCGGATGGCGGCGGATCCATTCCAGCGAAGCGGGGCATTCTCTCGATGACGGGCCTGAACCGGCGAAACATCCTGCTGTCCGGCCTGGTGTTGGCGATCGGCCTGTGCGCCGCGATGTCCCAGGCGCTGTGGCCGGGGTCCCTTTCCCTATGGGCGCAGGGCGGCGCGAGCACGCGCAACATCGCCGCCCGGTCCGGCGCGGGCGGCCCGGTCGCGGGGGAACGCTACGCCTGGAAACCGGTGGCGATCGGCGGCGGGGGCAGCGTGACCGGCTTCGCGGCCGATCCGGCGGGCAGGACCCGGATCGTCCGGACCGACGTCTATGGCGCCTATCTCTGGCGCGAGGATCGCGGGCGGTGGGAGCAGCTGGTCACCGCGCGGGCGATGCCGGCGGAGGATCGCCGGCAGGGCGGGCTGGCCATGGGCGTCTATGAAGTGGCGGTCGCGCCCGCCGCGCCCGACCGTCTCTACATGGCGCTGGGCAACCGGGTCTATCGGTCCGACGATCGCGGCGCGCACTGGACCGCGCCCGGCACCGGCCCGTCCTTCCGCTTTTCCCCGAACGGCCCCTATCGCTTTCGCGGCCCCTTTCTGGCGGTGAGCCCCGACAATCCCGACCGGATCGTGCTGGGGACCGAGACGCAGGGGCTATGGCGATCCGACGATGGCGCGAAAAGCTGGTCGAGGATCGAGGCCGTGCCGCCGTCGCGCGCCGACAGGAACGGGAAATCCTCCGGCATGCCGGTCTGGATCGTGCGGTCCGGCCAGCAGGGGCGGCCGCCGGTCATCTACGCCTTTTCTCCGGGCAACGGGCTGTGGAGGTCGGTCGATGACGGACGGACATTCGCCGCCGCCGATCCTTCCTTCTCTCCGCGCGCGCCCCAGGAGATCGCGCGGGCGGCCTTCTCCGCCACCGGCGGTTTCTATGCCGTGTCGGAAAGGGAGAAGGGCGTCTATCTGCTGCGCGACGGGGCATGGCGGAACTTCGTCGCCGAGGGGCGCGTGCCCGCCGGGGACTATGTGGGCCTGACGATATCGCCGACCGACGGCCGGATCGTCGTCGTCGACAGCGGGGGCGGCGCGTTCTCCTCCACCGACGGCGGCGAAAGCTGGTCCGGGCTGGGCCACCGGATGCGGGTGGGGGAAGGGGAGCCGCCATGGCTGCGGGTCAACGACCTTTCCTACTTCGCGACCGGCTCCGTCGCTTTCGCTCCCGTGCGGCCCGGCCGCATCTGGGCGATGACCGGCACCGGGCCCTATTATGCGGATTGCGACGCCGGTTGCGCGTCCCTGCTGTGGACCAGCCATGTGCGCGGCATAGAGGAACTGGTGGCGAGCGACGTGGCGCAGGCCCCGGACCGGGCGCCGCTGTTCGCCGCGCTCGATTTCGGCATCCACCTCAAGGAGGATCTGGACCGCTTTTCGGAGGGCTATGGCCCGACCGAGCGGGTGCTGATCGCCGCGCAGCAGGTCGCCTGGACGCCGGCCGACCCGGATTTCCTCGCGACCAATGCGTCGGACACGCGCACCTTCTGCTGTTCGAACGACGGAAAGGCGGTGATGGCGGGCTACAGCATGGACGGCGGGCGGAGCTGGCGCCGGTTCCCGTCGCTGCCGCATCCCCCCGGAACGGAGGAGAAGGACCCGTGGCGCATGGCGTTCGGCACCATCGCCGTGGCGGCCGACGACCCGGACAATATCATATGGGCGCCGGGCTATGATCGCGCGCCCTTCTACACGCTCGATCGGGGGCAGACATGGCGGCGCGTCGTCTTTCCCGGCGAGCAGCTGCCGCTGACCGGCTCCTATCCCAGCATATGGATACAGCGCAAGACCCTCGCCGCCGACCGGGTGCTGGCGAAAACCTTCTATTTCCATCACAGCGGCACCAGGTCCAATCCCGGTCTGGCGGGGGTGTGGCGGACCGCCGATGGCGGGCGGAGCTGGCAGCTCCTCCATGCAGGCGAACTGGCGCCCCGCAGCAACAGCGCCGCCAAGCTGCGCGCGGTGCCGGGCCATGCGGGGCATCTCTTCTTCACCTCCGCCCAGCCGGACGCGGACGCGGCGCCTCGGCGCTCCGTCGATGGCGGCAAGACATGGAGCCGCGTCCCGCGCGTGACGCAGGCCGACGACATCGCCTTCGGCAAGGCCGCGCCGGGGCAGGATTATCCGGCGGTCTATCTTTCCGGCAAGGTCGATGGCCGCTACGGCATATGGCGATCCGTCGACAATCTGCGGCATTGGCAACGGATCGCGGAATTTCCGCTGGACAGGCTGGATCAGATTGTTGTCATGGATGCCGACAAGAGCGTATTCGGACGCGTCTATCTGGGGTTCATGGGGTCCGGATGGGTCTATGGGGAACCGGCTTCTTGCGAGGTGAAGGAGGCCGGCGGCGGGCAGGAGCAGTGTATCATGGTCGATGGCGGCCGATGACTATGGCCGGTGACAATGGCTGACGACGGGGGGCGGGGGCCCGTTCGATCGGGGCTGGAGGCGGGAAGCGGACTGGCGGTCCGGGGCGTGGTGCGCCGCCGCCGGACATCCGGCCTCGCGCTTCTTCCCGCAAGGGCGCCCGCGCTCGCCGCGCTGATCGTTTCCAGCGGGGCGCTGTTCGCCGGATATGACAGCCTTCTGGGGCAGGCGGTGGCCTATCTGCTGAACGCCGCGCTGCTGGTGCTGCTGCTGTTCCTCTTCCCGCCGCCCCTTGCTTTCTGGCGGCGGTTGGCGCCGGCGCTGGCCCTGATCGCGCTGGCCGCGCTCTGGGCGGCGGTCGGCCATGGCGGCGTCGCCCTGATCCCCGGCTTCGCCGCGCCCCGGCCGCTCGCGCCCGATCTGTTCGGCGTGGAGATGCTCGGCTATGCGGGCGGGGTCGCCGCGCTGCTGGGCGGGGCGGTGTTGGGCAGCCGGCCCGGCACGGTGCAGCCCTTCCTGCGCTGGACGGCGGGTTTCAACCTCGGCTGGATCGTCTGGGGGCTGGTGCTGCGGGCGGGCGACATGCAGGACGTGTTCGACCTGTGGACGGTGACGCGGCAAGGCCGGTTCACCGGCACCATCGGCAACGCCAATGTCACCGCCGCCGTAGCGGGCGCGATGGCGCTGATCGTGGCCGGGCAGCTCCATGCCGCCATCGGCGCGGGGTGGCGGCGGCGCCCGGTGCCGGTGCTCGTCCCGGCCGGGGCGTTCCTTCTGTTCGCGGGGGCGATGATCGCGACGGCCTCCCGCTCGGCGCTCTTGTCCCTGCTGGGGCTGTTGCTGCTGCTGGTGCTGGCGGGCCAATCGCGCGGGGCGCCGGGCGACCGCCTGCGCGCCTTCCTCTCCTCGATCGGGGTGGTGTGGATCGCCGGCGCGCTGACGATCCTGCTGCTCGTCGCCGGGCCGATCCTGACCGCCCGCTTCGCCGAGCTGGACGGGGACGCGGCGCTGCGCCTGACGATGTGGAGCCATTATGCCCGGCTGGCGGCGGAAGCGCCGCTTTACGGCTATGGCTGGGGCGGCTTCGCCAGCCTGAACGCGCATTCCATACAGGACGTGCTGCTCGCCCAGAAATTATGGAACGTCAATTCCGCGCATAATGTGCTGCTGCAACTGACGTTGAACGGGGGGCTGCCCTATTGCGGGATGATCCTTGCGGCGTTCGCGCTGATCGCCGCGAGCCTGGCGGCGCATCTGCGCCGGGAAGGCTGGGGGGTGCCGCTGCTGGCGCCGGTGCTGGCGCTGGCGCAGATACTGGCGTGCGCGATGGTCGATATCGCGCTGGACCTGCCCGCCGTCGTGACGCTGTTCCTCTTCCTGGGCGGGCTGCTGTGGGGAAGGGCGCTGCGTCCCGCCGAAAGCGCCGGATCGCGTCCCGTGCCGGATAGCCCGGCATAAGGCGGATCAGGGCGCGCGGAGATAATCCCTGTCCCGCAACCGGACATGCCGCCACTGGAGCAGGATCGGGACATAGGCGTCCGTGTCGCGCGCGATGTCCGTCAGCCTGACGCGCTGGTCGGGTTGCAGCCGGAACAGCCACACCGCCTCGTTGACCATCGCCGCGCGCGTGGCGGCATCCAGCCGCGCCCAGTGCGCGATGCCGAACTCGACCCGCCAGACGGCGGCCTGCCGCAGGAAGGGAGAGCTGGCATAGCTGCGGCCATAGGCGGCGACGGCCTGTTCCAGCCGATCGGGGGACTGGCTGGCGACATAGGCCTGCACCACTTCGGCCTCGCCCCAATAGGGACGGGCGGCGGCGAGGGCGGCGGTTTCCCGCTCCGCCCTGTGCAGCAGGCCGCTGCGCTCGGTGGAGGAGGGGGCGCCGGCCGCGCGGCTGGCGTGGAGCAAGGCGGAGGCGAGCAGCAGCCGGGGCGTCGCGGCGGGATCGCCGATCGCGGCGGCGGGCCAATCCCCCCGGATGCCGTCAGGGCCGACGATCCGCGCGCTGTCGACGATGCGGAGCGCTTTCACAACCGCATATTCCCGCCGGATCTGCTGCCCCGCATAGACGGCGCTGGCGGCAAAGGCCGCCAGCACGCAGAAATGGAAGGGGCGTAGTCCGATTCCGGCGCCGATCCCGCCCCGGAGGCCGGCCGGGGAGGTGTCGGGCCCCGGCGCGGCCCTTGCCCTGTCGCGGCCCGCCATCAGTCGGTCTGGTAATAGGCCGAATATTTCTTCGAATAATACAGCCCGCCAATGGCTTCGGCCGAGGTGTCCACCATGGTGTAGATGGAGCCGACCGGATTGGCGCCGTCGGACTTGAGCCAGCCCAGCGCGGAGGAGGCCGCGTCGGCCGGGGTCGCGTTCCAGCGGATCACCAGCACGGCGACGTCGGCCAGAGCCGCGATGAAGCGCCCGTCGGCCAGGCCGATCAGCGGCGGAAGATCGAGCACGATGCTCTCATAGCGCTGGCGCAGCTGGGCGAGCAGCCCTTCCATCTTGCCGTCGCCGAACAGGTTCTCGGAACTGAAATAGGGCGACCGGACGAGCAGATGGTCGAGATTTTCCGTGCCGGAAGGCTGGATCACCTCATCGAGCGTCGCCTCGCCGTGCAACAGCTCGATCAGCCCCGAGGCGACATTCGCATGGGGCAGCAGGCCGCGCATCGACGCGCGTCGCACGTCGCAATCGACCAGCAGCGTCCGCGCGCCGTTCATCGCCAGCGTCCGCGCGAAGGACAGCGCGGTCGTGGTCTTGCCCTCGCCGGGCAGGGCGGAGGTCAGCGCGATGATCTGCGGAGGACGCGTCCCCCGCACGCCCAATATGGACGCCCGGGCGATCCGCAACGATTCCGCGAACAGCGATGTTGGCCGTTCCGTGAGGATGTCGGCGGGATTGCCGACGCGGCCGACCTTGGGAACCGCCGCCAGCACCGGAATGCCGAGGATATTCTCCGCTTCCTCGACCGTCTGCATGCCGGTGACGAGCATTTCCTGCATGGCGATGGTGCCGCCGCCCACGACGACCGCCGCGACCAGCCCGAGGGCGAGGATCAGCGGCTTGTTCGGGAAGGCCGGGCTGAGCGGCGGTTGCGCGCGCTCGATGACGACGGCCTGTGCGCTGGAATTCTGCGTCGCCTGCGCGCTGGTCAGGGCCAGTTCCGACATCTTGTCATAGG
>JBFWMJ010000126.1:0-8062 GCA_050251675.1 Sphingobium sp. | reverse complement strand
GCCCCCTATATTGTCCATGATCGAAAGCATCCTCTCCAGCCGAATGTTTGCGCTGGTGAGCCGGATCGTGCTGACATCCGTTCTATGGATAGCTGGACTCGCGGGCATCTTCGACTTTCCGATGAAGGTCGGTGAAATGCGGACATATGGGCTGGAGCCGGCCGAAGCCTTCGCCGTTGCGGTGACGGCTGTGCAACTGGGGGGCTCGCCCTTGGTGGTTTCCTCGGAGAGATTGTCGATATAGCTCTTGGCCATCAGCACTGTGATGCCGTGCATGAACTTCTCCGAGGACCGGCAGTCGTCGGAGAGGACGCAGTTCTCCTTCACGAAATGCACCTCGATGCCGAGGTCATCGACGGTCGCCCAGTTCTTGATGTTCCGGTAGAGCCGGTCGGTTTTCTCGACGAGCAGGATGCGGATGCCGGGATTGCGGCGAAGATAGCGCAGCATCTCGCCAAAGGCGGTCCGCCCCGCCTTACGGGCCGTCTCGACGTCGATATGACTGCTGGCGATGGTCAGTCCATGGAGCGCGGCATAGTCTTCCAGCAGCCTGACCTGCGCGGGGATCGAATGGTCCTCCCGCTCCTGGTCCCGCGTGGACCCGCGGGCGTAGAGCCCCGCCTTGCGAGCGCCTGGCCCCTGCGATCCATCCGCTTCCAGCCGGAAGAATGCCCCGCGCATATCCTTGCATTCCGCCTTTTAAAAAATTTGACTATTGATTCAAAAATGAGCAGAGACCGGATCATAGAAGTCCAGGTCAATCGAGAATGGTGACGACTCAGGGTAATAGCGCAGATAAATTTCATGCCTGAATCCATGGGAGATGAATTTATCCCCGTGATGGATAGAGGATATAGAAATCATTCTAGTAATAGTTTTTAGCTATTATGAGATTGCAGGCGTTCGTCCATTATTGTTGCAATTAATTATTTTGTTATACCGCCAGTTGGTAAATGGGTGATCTTAAAAGCGATGTTGAAAGGAAGAGAGATGAAGAGGGCAGTGATAGTCGATGCCGCGCGGACGGCGGTGGGCCGGCGCAATGGGGCGCTTTCCTCTCTTCATCCGGTGGACCTGACGGCGCAGCTGCTGAACGGCCTGATCGCGCGGGTGGGGCTGGAGCCGGCGCAGGTGAACGACATTGTCTGGGGATGCGTCAGCCAGGTGAACGAGCAGGCCTGCGACATCGCCCGCAACGCGGCGCTGGCGGCCGGATGGCCGCTGGACGTGACGGGCGTGACGGTGGACCGCCAGTGCGGATCCTCGCAGCAGGCGGTGCATTTCGCCGCCGCCGGCCTGGTCGCGGGCCATTATGACATCGTCATCGCGGGCGGCACGGAAGTCATGTCGCTGATCCCGATGGGAACGCCGGCGGGCGCATATGACTGTTTCGGTCCCGCTTATATGCGGCGCTTCGGCGTCGCCCCGAACCAGGGGGAAGGGGCGGAGATGATCGTCCGCAAATGGGGGCTTACCCGTCGCGCGATGGACGAATTCGGCCTGGAATCCCACCGCCGTGCCGCCGAAGCGCAGGATAATGGCGAATTTGACGGCCAGATCGTGCCGGTCACGCTGCCGGACGGCAGCATCTTTGATCGGGACGAATGTATCCGGCGTGGCAGCACGATCGAGGACCTGTCCGGTATCCGGCCGGCCTTCGGCCCGGATGGCATGATTTCGGCGGGCAACGCGTCCCAGATTTCGGACGGCGCGTCGGCGTTGCTGATGATGACGGAGGAAAAGGCGGCCGAACTGGGCCTGACTCCGATCGCCGCCGTGCATACCGTGGCGCTGGGCGGGGCGGACCCGGTCATGATGCTGACCGCCCCCATTCCCGCGACGCGCAAGGCATTGAAGCTATCCGGCCTGGCGCTGGAAGATATCGGCACGTTCGAGTTCAACGAGGCGTTCGCCGCGCCGGCGCTGGCGTGGATGCAGGACATCGGCATCGATCATGCGCGCGTCAATCCGCAGGGCGGCGCGATCGCGCTCGGTCATCCGCTGGGCGCGTCGGGCACGCGCCTGATGACGACGCTGGTCCATCGCATGAAGGCGCGGGGCACGAAATACGGCCTTCAGACGATGTGCGAGGGCGGGGGACAATCCAATGCCACGATCCTTGAACTGATGTGACGGGGAGTCCGTCGGCGTCCCGCGGCCAGCGCGGGGCGGCGACCGGACGGGGTATCGTGCCCGATCGATTAAAGGACAATATCATGCGAACCAGTCGCGAGACCGAGTTGGCGAACGAATTTTTTCGCCTGTATGACGCCCGCTCCACAAGCATGGCGGATGCGCCCAAGCGTCAGTCGACCGCCATTTATTCCGATCCTGAGTTCTTGCGGATGGAGCGCGCCCGGCTGTTTCGCGGGCAGCCCATCATCTTCTGCCTGAGCGGCGAGGTCGCGAAGCCCGGCGATTATGTGACCGCCGACATGGACGGGTTGCCGGTCGTGGTGGTGCGGGGCAAGGACGGGCAGCTTCGCGCGCTGGTCAACATGTGTTCCCATCGCGGGTCGCGCATCTTTCCCGACGAGCGCGGGACCGTGAAGGGACGGGGCCTGTCCTGCCCCTTCCATGCCTGGACCTTCGATACTGCCGGGCAACTGCTCAGTCAGCCCAATTCCCATGACGGTTTCCAGCAGTGCGACGGGCTGGACCGTTCGCTGCGCCATATCGACCTGTTCGAGCGGCACGGCGTCGTCTTCGTCACGCCCGTCGAGGCGGGAACGGCGGTGACCCCCTATGCCGCGCGGGAAACGATCTTTGGCGCGGCGGACGAGGATATTCGCGACCTTAACCTTCAGGATTGCCGTTTTTTCACATCGTCCACGCGCAAGCTGGCGCTGAACTGGAAGCTGGTGATCGACACCTTCCTGGAGGCCTATCATGTGTTTGCGCTGCACAAGAACACCCTCGCCAACTATCAGTTCGCCACGCCCAATCTGGTCGAGGATCTTGGACCGGTGGGGCTGGTGATCGGCGTGCGCAAATCGATCCTGGAGGAGCAGGACAAGAATCCGGCCGATCGGGTCTTCAGTCCGCACGCGACGCTGCAATATATCTGCTACCCCAACATGATCATCTCCCACCAGATCGATCATATCGAGACATGGCGGGTGTTCCCCGGCACGACGCCGGACGAATGCGTCGCGACCACCAGCATCTACCATTATGGCGAAGCGGTCGACGAACGGACCCAGCGCTATCTGCACCGCAGCTTGGAAGTGCTGATGAACGTCACCGACAATGAAGATTTCCCGCAGGTCATCCAGACCCAGCGCGGCCTGATGGCCGGCGGATCGGGGGAATTCGTCTTCGGGCGGAACGAGCCAGGGCTCGTCGCCTATCATAACTGGCTCGACCGGGCGATGGCCGGACCGGGCTCCACCCTATCCGACATGAAAAAGGAAAAGGTCGCATGAAAGCCACATCGTCCGCTGCCCTGCCCGCCGAAGGCAACACCCGGATTGTCGCGCTTGACGCGCTGGTGATCGGCGCGGGATTTTCTGGGCTCTATGCCCTGCACCGTCTGCGCGACCATGTCGGGCTGGACGTGCGCAGCGTAGAGGTCGGATCGGGCGTTGGCGGCACCTGGTTCACCAACCGCTATCCCGGTGCGCGCTGCGACACGGAAAGCTATATCTATTGCTATTCCTTTTCGCCCGAACTGCTGCGCGAATGGCGGTGGAGCTCCAAATATCCGACGCAGGCGGAACTGCTCGACTATTTCGAGCATGTGACCGAGCGGTTCGATCTGCGCCGCAGCATCGATTTCAATGTCCGCGTTCTGGGCGCGACCTATGACGCGGCACGCCAGCGCTGGCGCGTGCGCACCGATGCCGGCGTCGATTATGACTGTCAGTATCTGGTGACGGCGATGGGCACGCTGGCCGCCGTGCCCTTCACCCCGACGATCGAGGGTATCGATCAGTTCAAAGGCGAATGGTATCATACCGGCGCCTGGCCGAAGGACGGCATCGACCTGAAGGGCAAGCGCGTCGCCGTGTTCGGCACGGGATCGACCGGGGTCCAGACGATCCCGGTGATCGCGAAGGAGGCGGCGCATCTCACCGTGTTCCAGCGCTCCCCGCAATATACGATCCCCGCCCGTCATGCGGGGGTGGACGATGCGACCTTCGCCGATATCCAGTCGCGCTATGACGAGATATGGGCGAAGTCCCGGTCCTCGGCCGGCGGTTTCCCATGGCAGCATAATGGACGCAGCGCCGTCGACGAGAGTGAGGGGGATCTGAACGCCTTCCTGGAAGAATTGTGGGCGGAAGGAGGGCTGAAATTCGCGTTCGGTTCCTATCGCGACCTCCTGACCGATGAGGCGGCGAACGAGCGGGTGGCGAATTTCGTGCGCAACAAGATTCGCGAGCGGGTGCCCGACGGGGCATTGGCGGCGAAACTGGTGCCGACCGACCATCCCTTCGGATCGCGCCGGCCGATCATCGATACCAACTATTTCGAAACCTATGCGCGCGACAATGTCACGCTGGTGGACCTGCGGGAAGAACCGCTGGTGGGCGCCGTGCCGGACGGTCTGCGTACCGAACGGCGCGACTATGACGTCGACCTGATCGTTTTCGCCACCGGCTTCGACGCGGTGACCGGACCGTTCATGCGCCTGGATATCAGGGGTCGCGACGGCGAGACGATCCAGCAGCATTGGGCGGACGGACCGGCCAGCTATCTGGGCCTGATGGTGCGCGGCTTCCCCAACATGTTCACCATCACCGGGCCGGGTTCCACCTTCGGCAACCATGCCGTGACGATGGAGCATCATGTCGAATGGATCGCCGACGCTATCGAATATATGCGTGGTCACGGCATCGCCGCGATGGAACCGAGCGCTGCGGCGGAAGAGCAGTGGGGCAAGGACCTGGTCGCGCAGGTGCAGGCGACGCTGGTGCGCAAGGGCAGTTCCTGGTGGTCGGGCGCCAATATTCCCGGCAAGGTGAAGCGCCCGCTCTTTTCGGTCGCCAGCCATAAATATTACCGGAAGCTGTGCGGTGAGGAAGCCGACAGCGGCTACACCGCCTTTGAAAAAGTCGACGGCGCGCAAACCGCCGTAAGCGACAGGATACAGGCCCAGGCATAATATCGAGGAGAGTGAAGGGAATGACTGAGGACGCTTCCAAACCGGCCATCTACGAGAAAATCGACGGCGTGGCCTATTTCCGCATCAACCGGCCTGACCGGTCCAATTCGCTGGACGGCGCGGCGCTGGAGATACTGGACATCGCTCTGGCCGACGCCGCCAAGGACGACAGCATCCATGCGCTGCTGTTCGAGGGTTTGGGCAAGGGATTTTGCGCTGGGTACGATCTGGCACCGACCGGCGCGATCAACATCAAGACCCAGACCGTACCGGAGGACTGGGCACGGTTGCTGCGCAACAATGACCGTTGGGAACGCATCTACAGCTTTCCCAAGCCGACCGTGGCGAAGGTCCACGGCTTCGCACTGGCCGGCGGGTTCGAGCTGGCCATGTCCTGCGATTTCGTGATCGCGACGGAAAATGCGCGCTTCGGCCATCCGCCCCTGCGCTCGCTGGGTGTGCCGCCCTTTCTTGTCTTTCCCCAGACGCTGGGGCATCGCGACACGCGGGAGATGCTGCTGACCGGCAATTCCGTGTCGGGTAAGGATGCGCGGCGTCGCGGCTGGATCACGCGCGCGGTGCCGGAGGACGAACTGGAGCAGGCAACGGACGAGGTGCTGGCTTCGCTCTGCTCCATGCCGCTGGAGAATCTGAAGCTCATCAAGACGTCGCTGCTGCGCGGCGACATGATCGTCGGCCATCGGGCGGTGCGCGGCATCGGCGTGGAGTTCGATGCCATTGCCCATCGGTGTCCTTCGGCCGAGCATTTCTGGAACACGGTGGATGAAAAGGGTCTGACGAAGGCGCTGCGCGAGCGTGATGCGCCGTTCAAGGAATGGTCCTACGGCGGATGACGAAAGGGCTGGGCCTTGAAGGCAAGTCCGTGGTCGTGACCGGGGGCGCGTCCAATATCGGGCGCGCCGTCGCGTTGGCGCTTGCTGACGAGGGCGCCGCGGTGACCATCATGGACATCGATCGCGCGCAGGGTGAACGGACGGTCGCGGCGGCGGCCGGTCTTCCCGGCGCGATGCGCCTTGTTCCCTGCGATTTCGGCGTGCCGGCGGAGATCGAGGCGGCGTTCGAGGCCGTGGGCCGCGCATATGGGGCCATCGACACGCTGGTCAACAATGTCGGCTGGAGCCGACCCGCCTGGTTCAGGGATGTCAGCCTGGCGGAGATGGACAAGGCGATCGCCCTGAACCTGATGAGCACCATCCACGCCACGCGCGCGGCGTTGCCCCATATGGTGGAGCGCGGCGGATCGATCGTGTCGGTGGCGTCGGATGCGGCGTTCGGGGAACTCAAAAGCGCAGTCTACGGGGCGGCGAAGGGCGGCATCATATCCTTCATGAAGAATATGGCGCTGGAATATGGCAGGCACGGCATACGCTGTAATGTGGTGGCGCCCGGCCTGGTTCTGCCGCCCGGCCCGGACGATGTCGGCGCAGGAAGCCTGTGGGCGATCGGCGGCAGCACGGTGATCGACGACAAGGGCCGCGCGGACATATTGAAGACCATTCCGCTGCGGCGGCTGACCACGCCCGACGATGTGGCGGGCGCCATCCTGTTCCTGGCGAGCGATCGGCTGTCGGCGCAGGTCACGGGGCAGGTGTTCAGCGTGTCGGGTGGCCGGCAGATGCCCTGATCCGGTCGCCATGGGCGTGCCATGGGGAAGATATTTGACGGCCGGCCATTGCTTTCGCCGCACCCTTGGCTATGTCCTTGATCCATAGTGAGCGGCGATATCCTACAATCCGAACCTGATGCCGGACCGGTCGGCCGGGACACGAAGGGCACGCGGACACGCGAGCGTATCCTGGAATGCGCGGCGATCGTGCTGAAGGAGCGGGGCTATGCGAGCACGCGGTTGAGCGATGTCGCCAAGATCGCCGCCATCCGGCCGACCGCGCTTTATTATCATTTCGACTCGCGCGAGACGTTGATCGAGGAAGTGGTCACGCTGGGCCAGCAACGCGTCTATGACCATGTCGCGCAGGCGCTGGAGGCGGCGCGGGGGTTGGACCCCATCGAGCGTATCAGGCTGGCCGTGCGGGCGCATCTGGAAATGACGTTGCGGGATTCCAACCATGCGTCGGCGGCGATCAGGACGCTGGGGCAATTGCCCGCCGAAATCCGGGAAAAGCAGTTGGTGGAGCAGCGCCGCTATGGCGATCTGTGGCGGCACCTGATCGCTGACGGCGTCAGTTCGGGGCAGATCGGCCCGGGCAAGAGCGTCAGCGCGATGCGCATGCTGGCGCTGGGCGCGCTGAACTGGATTCCCGAATGGTGGAATCCCCAGCACGGGTCCCTGGAGGACATTATCCAGACGGCCGAGAAATTCATCCTGGACGGTCTGAAGGCCTGACGGGGTTATGGCCCGCGTCAGGCCCCGGTTTCATTGCGGTTCGGCTTCGAACCAGAGGCCGTGCGACTTGATGACGTCGATCGCACGGTCGGCGGGGCCATGGTCGATGGCGCGCGCATTCTCCATGTCGACGATATCGGCCCATCGGTCGGCGATCATCTCCACCGTCACGTCCCCTGACGGGTCGAAGCTGGTCAGGCTGTTCTCGAACATCCGTACCCGGCCGAAGCCGCCGGCCATGGCCTCCAGCACCACGGCCGTATCCTTATTCTCCCGGCTGGCGAGATAGAGCAGGGCCGGCACGACCTTGTCGGCGACCATATATTTTTCCAGCGCGGGTGGATTGAGGCCCTTGCTCATCTGCGTGACGGCGGCAGGCGAAATGGCGTTGATCAGGATGCCCTTGCGCGCGCCCTCCAGCGCCAGCGTGTTCATCATGCCCAGCACGCCCATCTTTGCCGATCCATAGGCAGTCTGGCCGAAATTGCCCATATAGCCGACCATCGAGGTCGCCACGACGATGCGGCCATATTGCTGTGCGACCATGTGCGGCCAGCAGGCGTGCGTGACGTAGAGTGTGCCCAGCAGGT
>JBFWMJ010000125.1:0-8090 GCA_050251675.1 Sphingobium sp. | reverse complement strand
CAATCCTTTTCGGCTATGCTCCTGCCGGGCAATGCCAGTCCATGCCATGATACACTCCATCTCTTCGCAAAGGGGCGTGAATCACAACATGCTGGTATTGCTCAACAACTTTCGGGGCGGGCTCTTATCAACGCCTATTTCCGCGCGCCGTATCTCAACCGCCTCATAAATCAGCTCATGCAGAACGAGGCGAGCGAGAATCCCAAGCGCGTGGCGGAGGCGCTGACCCGCCCGATTGCTGATTTCCAGCGCCGCCTGTTGGAACAGGGGGTCAGGGACCGCGTATTTCGCCCGGTGCCGCCGCTCGAATTCTATTTTATGCTGGCGGGCGCCTGCGACCATATGTTTGCTCGCCGCGCCGCGCTCAACCATGTGTTCGGCGTCGACGTCGTGACCGAGGAGATGAAGCGCAACTATGCCCGTACGCTGACCTCGCTCATCCTGGACGGCATATCCGTCCGATAGCTTCTGCTCCGTGCGGGCCGAATCGCCCCTTTGCGGCGTCCTTATCCGTGAGTGGGCTTGAGGCGACCGTCGTTTCGCTCCGGGCCCGTCGAGCGGCTCAGGCGAACGTCCACCGCGCCAGTTCGCCGGCTGTCACCACGCCCGCGCCGCCCACCGGCGATGTGGTCAGTGACGTCAGCGCCTGCGTGTCCTGCGCGTCCATGCGCGCCACGGTGCGCCGACCGTCCGGGGTCAGCGCCAGCACCATGGCGAAACGCGGCCGCCCCTCCCGGTCATAGGGGATGGTGAAGCTTTCCAGCAGTGCCGGTCCCGCATATTCGGGCGCCAGCGGGGGCACGGGGCCGCGCGCCGTGTCCGCCTCCGCCTGCGCGTCGATCAGGCAGATCGGCTCCGCGCCCGGCTCGCGCGCCAGCATCAGCGCATGATGCTTGGTCACGAACTCGCCCTGCCCGTAGAGCAGGCCCGTCGTCGCCGGACCCTGCCGCAGCGCGCGTACCATGGCGCAGGCGGCTTGGGTCATATAGTTGT
Organism: Sphingobium sp.; assembly: GCA_050251675.1. Classification (GTDB taxonomy): domain Bacteria; phylum Pseudomonadota; class Alphaproteobacteria; order Sphingomonadales; family Sphingomonadaceae; genus Sphingobium. Next base: position 7,097 of record JBFWMJ010000125.1, on the reverse strand, counting down.
TGAGCGGCGCGCCAAAGAAACTGAGGCCGCCCGTCACGGTCATCTCGTCCGTCACGTCCAGCCCAAGCGTCCGCCGCGCCATTTTCGGCACGATCGGGAAACAGCTGTACAGTTCCACCGCATCGATCCGCCCGGCCAGCGCCGCCGTTCGCGCCAGCACCGCGTCCTGCGCCGTCGAACGGTCGTAGCGATCGCGTGCCAGATAATCGCGCGGCTCGTTCGCCCGCGCGCCGCCGCGCAGGAACACCATCCGGTCTTCGGCCACGCCTGCCCGCCGCGCCTCGGCCAGGCTGGCGATGATGACGGCCGCGCCCTGGTTCACCTGCGGGTTGGCGACCATGCTTTTGGTATAGGGCCAGGCGATCATCCGGTTGTCCGGCCCCGGCGTCGCGATCGTCCGGGCGTCCAGCGCCCGGTCCGCCCAGCCATAGGGGTTGGTCGCCGCGACGGCGGAATAGCCCGCCCACAGTGCGGCCGATTCGGCCAGCGCCTCCCCCGGCGACTGGTCCCATGCCGGTGCGGCCGCATTTTCGTACAAGGGGTAGATGTCGGCGGGTGCCATCACGCCATGCGCCACCGCCAGCGGATGATAAAGGTCGCGCGGATCGAGCCTGTTTTCCACCGTGTCGGCGCGTGGAGGCCAGGGCAGCGTGATGCCCGCCTTCTTCGCCTGGGCCCGGGCATATTGCGCCTCCGCTCCGGTGACGGCCGCCATCCGGCTTTCTCCGGCGGCGATCCGCATGGCGGCCTGATGGATGTAGCGCACCGGGCTTTCGCCGCCGGTCACGCCATATTCGGCGCGCCGTGGTGCTATGCCGACCCGCGCGCACAGGGTGCGGGCCGTGTCCGCATAGGCCCAGCTGGTCTGATGCACCAGATCGATCGAATCGATTCGCGCCAGCAGGCCGCCGCCATCCGCCTCGCTCGCATTTCCGCCGGCCGCGTCGGCCCCTGCCCGGCCCAGCGCGACGGCCATCAGCCCCATCGGGTCGAGCGCCTGTTCCGGGTCCTGCGGCCGGTCGCGAATTTCGCCGACGCCAATGATGACGGGGGTTGTTTCGGCGTCCATGCTTGCTGCCTCCCCGGGTTTACTGCTTTCCTGGCGTGCCGGCCGGTTGACCGGACTTATCTGAACTGAATGCTTAGTCAATATCTTGCACATGCCAGCCAAAGCCAATAGCGAGAGGACAGGCTGGCCGAAAACGACACCACGGCCACGGGGAGAGCATGTCCATGCCAAAGATATTCGAAACGCTGACCTACGAAGTGTCCGATGGGATCGCCACCATCACGCTCAATCGCCCCGACAAGATGAACGCCATGAACGTCCTGATGGGTGACGAGCTGATCGCGGCCTTTGATGAGACCGACCAGGACGATGCGGTGCGCGTCATCATCATCACCGGCGCCGGCGACCGGGCGTTCTGCGCCGGCGCGGACCTGTCGGCGGGCGACAAGACGTTTGATTATGAAGGGCAGGGCGGCGACGCGCTGCGCGATCAGGTGGGCGATGTGGTGCGCGACGGCGGCGGCATGCTCACGCTGCGCATGTTCGACAGCCTGAAGCCGATCATCGGCGCCATCAACGGCGCGGCCGTGGGCATCGGTGCGTCGATGCAGCTTCCCATGGACATTCGCCTCGCCTCCTCCTCCGCCCGCTTCGGATTCGTCTTCGCGCGGCGCGGCATCGTGCCTGACGGCGCCTGCACCTGGTTCCTGCCGCGCGTCGTGGGCATATCGACCGCGCTTGAATGGACCGCCACGGGCCGCATCTTCGGCGCGCCGGAAGCGCTGGAACGCGGCCTCGTCCGTTCCATCCACGCCCCGGACGAACTGATGGACGCCGCCCGTGCCATCGCGCGGGAAATCGTGGAGAACACCGCGCCGGTCTCGGTCGCGCTGACCCGCCAGTTGATGAGCCGGATGCTGGGCGCCCCCCATCCGATGGAGGCGCACCGGATCGAAAGCCGGGCGATCCAGTCGCGCGGACAGTCGGCCGATGCGAAGGAAGGTGTCATGGCGTTCCTGGAAAAGCGCGCGCCGGTATATCCCGATCGCGTCTCCAGCGGCCTGCCGGACGTGCATCCCGGCTGGACCGAGCCGAAGTTCAGCTAGGCAAAGCGCAGTCAAAAGGGAGGAAAAGCCATGTCTCTGGAAGGAGGATGCCTGTGCGGACAGGTGCGTTACGCCAGCAGCAGCGATCCGGTCGCGACCGCCGTCTGCCATTGCCGCAATTGCCAGAAACAGGGCGGCGCGGCTTTTTCGATCGTCGCTGTCGTGCCCAGTGCCTCTGTCACGGTGACGGGCGCGCTCAAGACGTTCGACGACCAGGGTGACAGCGGCGGCGTCGTCCATCGCCAGTTCTGCCCGGAATGCGGCTCGCCGATCTTCTCACGCATCCCGACCATGCCCGACGTCACGATCATCAAGGCGGGGACGCTGGACGATGTTTCCACGCTTACGCCGCAGGTGCAGGTCTGGTGCCAGAGCATGCAGCCCTGGGTGAAACTGAACGCGGAATTGCCGCAATTCGCACGGAATCCGACCGATGGCTGAAGGACCCATGCCTGAAAGCCGGACACCCGTGGGCGTGGAACCCGCGGCGATCGATCTTCCGGCCGAACGTGCGCGTCGGCTCGACGCCACGCCGCTGGCGCGCGCGACGGGATTTGAACTTGTCGCCTGTTGGAACGGACGGGCCGACGCCATTCTGCCGACCCTGCCGGCCAATCGCGCGGCTGAGGATGACGATGCCATTCATCCGTCCGCGCTGATCGGCTTCCTCGATCATCTTGCCGGCTATGCCGTCGCGTCGCTCGTGCCCGGCCATGTCGGCATATCGACCATGGAATTGCAGGTGGCCCTGACGGGTGCGCGCCCTCATGGAGCAGTGCGCGGGGCCGCCGAATGCGTCGGCCCGCCCGGTGATTCCACCCTGGTACGCGGCGAAGCTGTCGACGAAGCGGGGCAGGTGGTGGCGACCTGTAGCGGCTGGTTCGCCGTGGGCGCCTTTCCCGGCGGCTTCAGCGATTCGTCCGGCATTGAAGAGCCGGTGCCGGATCTGGGCGAAGTGGTCGGCCCGTATGAACGGCTGATCGGGCTGGAAGCGGCGGGTGAGGGGGACGCGCGCCTTTTGCCGGACGTCGTGCCGGCGATCGGCTGGATCGGCCTGCCCGCGCTGCATGGCGGGGCGATCGCCGCAGTGCTGGTCAAGGCGTGCGAAGAACGGCTGCTGGCGTTGCGCCGGCCGGGATTTCGGCTCGCGACCATCACCATCCGCTATCTGCGCGCGGCGCGGGCGGAGGAGGGGTTGCTGGCCACCGCCGTCTGCGACTGGCCCGGCCGCCGCGCGGCGCATCTGGCGGTGCGCTGTGCGCCCGAAGCCGGCCGCGACTGTGCACAGGCGCAGGCCTTCTTCGTTCCCGTCAAATAGCCGCGATGCTATTGCGCCACGAATCCGCCGTCGACCGCCAGCGCCTGCCCGGTGACGAACGATGCCTCGTCGGACGCCAGGAACAGCACCGCCCGCGCCACTTCGTCCGCTTCGGCGATGCGGCCGATCGGGTGCATGGCGCGCAGCCGGTCCATCGCGTCGGGCGTGCTCAGCCACGCATCGGCCATTTCGCTGCGCGTAACGGCCGGGCAGACCGCATTGACCCGGACGCCGCGCTTGGCGAATTCCAGCGCCGCGACCTTGGTCATGCCGACCACCGCATGCTTGCTGGCCTGATAGGCGCCCTGTCCCGGCCCGCCGACCAGCCCGCCGATCGAACTGGTGTTGACGACGGCACCGCCGCCGGTCTTCAGCATCGCGGCGATCTGGTGCTTCATGCAGAAGAACACGCCCTTGACGTTGACGGCCAATATGCGGTCCCACGCTTCTTCGGTGTCGTCGGTGATCTTTACGCCATTGTGCAGGATGCCCGCATTGTTGAAGCCGATGTCGATCCGGCCGAAGCGCTCGATCGTCCGCTCCACCAGAAGACGGCAATCCTCCTCGCGCGCGACGTCCGTTTCGATGAACAGCGCCTCGCCACCTGCTTCGGTGATCGCTGTGACCGCCGCCTCGCCCATGTCGCGACGCCGCGCGGCGATCACCACCTTCGCGCCTTCCTGCGCGAACAGTTCCGCGCTCGCCCGGCCGATGCCCGACGTGCCCCCCGTGACGATCGCCACCTTGTCCCGCAACCGCATCGCGCGTCTCCTCTCCAATGTATCTCTGTTGACGATACGTTAGAACCGCCCGTTTTTGCAAACCCGATTTAGGGGGAACAGCCTGTGAAAGTCCTTATTGTCTGGGCCCATCCAGAGATCGCCTCCTTCAACGGCGCGCTGGTCGATCTCGCCCGCGACACGCTGACCGCGGCCGGTCACGAGGTTCGCGTGACCGATCTGTATCGCAGCGGCTTCGCCGCCGCCGCGACGGGGGAGGATTTCCTCCAGCGCCGCAATCCCGACCGCCTCGTCTATGATGACGAGCAACTCGCGGCGACCAAATCGGGCGGTTTTGCCGGAGAGATCGACCGCAGCCTTCAGGACCTTCTGTGGTGCGACCAGCTGATCCTTCAGTTTCCGCTCTGGTGGTTTTCCGTCCCTGCCATCATGAAGGGCTGGATCGACCGGGTGATGGTGAAGGGTCTGACCTATGGCGGCGGGCGCTGGTATGACCGCGGCGGTCTGACCGGGCGGCGGGCGATGCTGTCGATCACGACCGCGGCTTATGAGCAGATGTGCTCACCCGTGGGCATCAACGGATCCATGGACGTCATCCTGTGGCCGTTGCAGCAGGGCGTGCTGCGCTTCGTCGGCTTTGAAACGCTGAAGCCCAATATCATCTGGTCTGCCAGTTATATGGACGACGAAGGCCGCCGCGCCGAAATGGAGCGTTACCGCCAGCGCCTGCTGTCGCTAGCGGAAGAAATGCCCGAAGCCGGCCACGGCCGCGACGATTTCGGGCCCGACTGGCGCTTGCTGCCGCATGTCGAGCCCCGGACGATCGGTCAGTGGCGGCCGCCTTCGGAATGACGTTTTCCTGAAAGCGCCCGGCCTGAAGCAACTGGCCTAAAGCGACTGGCCGTCGTCGATGGTGAAAGCCGACCCTGTGACCGCCCCGGATGCGTCCGACGCCAGATAGAGCAGGATGGCGTCCAGATCGTCCGACTGCATCAGCCGCCGGCGCGGCCATTTGTTGATCTGCTTCTTGCCGCCTTCCGTGGCGAACCAGTCGCCGTTCAGTTCGGTCGCGATATAGCCGGGCATCACCATGTTGACGTTGACGCCCTTGCGCGCCCATTCCAGCGCCATGTGCTTGCCCAGATGCAGGATGCCGGCCTTCGACGCGCTGTAGGTGCCGATGCCGCCCGTCACGGTGTTGGCGGTGATCGAGGAGATGATGACGATCCGCCCGTGCCGCCGCTCCTGGCTGCCGGCCGTGATCATCCGTTTCGCCCCTTCGCGCGCGGTGACGAACGCGCCGCGCAGATTGACCGCCATCACCCGGTCGAACTCGTCGACCGAAATGTCGAGCAGCATGCCTTCGGAATTCATGCCCGCATTGGCGATGACCGAATCGACCGGACCCAGTTCGGCCTCGATCGCGTCATAGGCGGCGATGGTCGATGCCTCGCTTGCGACGTCCATCTCCACCACCATCGCCTGACCGCCCTGTGCGATCAGCGCGTCGCGCAGCGCTTCCAGACGGTCGACCCGCCGCGCCGCCAGCGCCACGCGCGCGCCGCCGTCCGCCAGAATGCGGGCGAACCGCTCGCCCAGGCCCGAAGACGCGCCAGTGACCAGGACCGTGCGGCCGGAAAGATCAAAAGGCCTGTGTGCTGTCATCCTGTCCTCCATCAGCGTTTCGATGCTCCATCCCGGCATCGGCCCCGATGTGCAAGCCCGAAAAGCGTCAGGCGACCATTTCGCCGGCACTGCGCGGCATGTGCAGGCGAACGGTCAGGCCATCGTCGCCCGTCCGCACGATCGAGAGGCGGTCATCGTCGACATGCAGCAGTCGACCCTCCAGCACCGCACTGTTGGCGCCGGCATAGCGGAAGCGGACGGGGTCGCCCGCCTTCACCGGCTGCGCATCGGCCCGCGCGATGGCGATCGCGTCGGCCCGACTCGCATCGGGGCCCTGTCGACCGTGCCCGATCCGGGCGATCCGGTCTTCCCACGCCGCCAGCGCCGGCCATTCGTCGATCAGCCGGGCCGTCCGTCCCTTTCCCCAGCGCAGGAACAGGATCTGCGCGAAGACGATCGCGTCGACCGCATCGGCCCGGTCTCCGGTCAGGAAGGGGCGTCCGTCGCCCAGTTGCGCGGAAAGCAGCGCCAGGTCCCGGCGGATGATCCGTTCCGATGCCGGTATGGCCTGCGCCATGGCTGCCGGATCGAAGGGCTGACCGATCAGCGCGCTGCGGTCCTGGACGAAGGCGTCGTCAAAGTCCCAGTCGCCGCTGAACAGGGCGCCGACGGCGGCGAAGAAGAACGCGCCCTCGATCCATGCCGCCGTCGCCCGCGCCGTCGCCGGGCCCGCCAGAAAAGCCGGTCGTTCCGGGAAACGGCGCTCCAGCTCCTCGATGATGAGGTGGCTGTCGAAATAGAGGTCCGCGCCGATCTGCAATATCGGAATGCGTCGGTAGCCGCCCGTCAGCGTGATCAGGTCGGGCTTGGGCATGATGACCGGCTGGACGCAGGCCCGCCATGCCAGGCCTTTGAGGCCCATGACCACCCGCACCTTCTCGGAAAAGGGCGATACCGGATAATGGTGCAGCAGAAGATCGGGGGAAGACATGGGGACATTCCTCTCCATCGCTTGTGTTTGCCCCAGATAGGGCGCCGATGCCCGCGCCTGTCAACGGTTGACGCGCCGGAGGGCGAGCGATAACGACCACGCAGGCTATGCTATCATTAATGCTGTTGTCCTATCACTAATACTTTATGCGCCAGTGTGGCGGCCATGACAGAGGGGATCATCGAATGGGTGTAGGTGAAGCGCGCGCTCGGGAGATCGCCGATCAGGTCGAACGGTTCGTCAGGGACGTCATCATTCCTTATGAGAAGGACCCGCGCTGCGAGGCGCACGGCCCCACCGACGATCT
>JBFWMJ010000124.1:0-8376 GCA_050251675.1 Sphingobium sp. | reverse complement strand
TCCTTCGTAAAGGATCTTTGCCTTGCCTTCGTAGATCTGGCGGCGACGGGACATGGGCGTTCCTGACTTTGCTTTAAAACAGTGCGCCCCGGCAAACGCGAATCGAAAGGGATCAGCGGGTGCCGGGGCTGTTTCGCTGCGGCCCATAGAACAATGTAAGCGCAGAGGCAATCAGGCCGCCTGCGACGCCTCAGGAAGCGGGCGCGCCTTCGACCGGATCGGCGCCGCGGTCCACCGCCAGCAGCCGCCCGGTGAAGTCCGCGCGCCACCAACTGATGTCCTGTCCTTCGACGCTGTCCATCATCGCCCGCCACCGGCGCTTGCGCTCTTCCAGCGGCATCGCAAGCGCGCGGTTGATCGCGTCCGACATTTCTTCGGGGCTATAGGGGTTGATGAGCAGCGCGTCCTTGAGCTGCATCGCCGCGCCCGCGAAACGGGACAGGATCAGCACGCCGGGATCGTCCGGGTCCTGCGCCGCCACATATTCCTTCGCCACCAGGTTCATGCCGTCGCGCAACGGCGTCACCAGCCCGATCCGGGCGGCGCGATAGATGCCGGCCAGCTTGTCGCGCGGATAGCCCTGGTTCACATAGCGGATGGGCGTCCAGTCCACGTCGCTATAGGCGCCGTTGATACTGCCGGCCAGCGAATCGAGCGTCGCGCGGATCTGTTGATAGCTTTCGACCTCCCCGCGGGACGGTGGGGCAATCTGCGTCAGGACGACTTTGCGATGATGTTCGGGATGATCCTTCAGGAACCGGGCATAGCCGTTGAACCGTTCTTCCAGCCCCTTGCTGTAATCCAGCCGGTCGACGCCGACGATCATGGCCCGGTCCTGAAGCGACCGGCCGACCTTTGCATACATGTCCATGGCATCGGCGCTGGTCGCGGCCTCCGCGAATTCGCGGGCGTTGATGCCGATCGGACAGGCCACGGCCTGGATCGTCCGGTCGCCGACGGTGACATAATCCTCCTCGACCGTGCCGCCCATCTCGCGCTCAACATAATGGCGGAAGGATTCCAGCCATTCTTCGGTATGGAACCCGACGATGTCATAGGCGAACAGGCTGCTGACCAGTTTGCTGTGATGGGGCAGCGACACCAGCAGCCGCGTCGGCGGCCAGGGGATATGCAGGAAAAAGCCCATGCGGTTGCGATGCCCGCGATCGCGCAGCATCTGTCCCAGCGGGATCATGTGATAGTCATTGACCCAGATGATGTCGTCCGGTTCGATGAGGGGGCTGGTGGTGTCGGCGAACCGCTGGTTGACGCGATTATAGCCGCCCTCGAAATCGCGGGCATATTCGGCCAGGTCGATACGGAAATGGAATAGCGGCCAGAGCGTCTTGTTGGCGTAGCCGTTATAATATTCGTCGACGTCCTGTTCTTCCAGGTCGATCGTCGCCGTCTTGACCCCTTCATCCTCGTTGAAGCTGATCTGGCCGGTGAAATTTTCGGTGGTTTCCCCTGACCATCCGACCCAGATGCCGCGGCTTTCGCGCAACGCCTGGGCCAGCGCGGTCGCCAGGCCGCCTTGGTTGCCGGATTTGCTCGACCGGCTGACCCGGTTGGAAATGACTATCAGGCGGCTCATGCCAAAACGCTCCTCGGTCGGTTCATCGTATCGCGCTCCAGGGTTTGCTCAGCAGCACGGCGCAGTTGATGATACCCACCAACGAATAGGTTTGGGGATAATTCCCCCATAATTCGCCTGTCGTCGGGTCGATATCCTCCGATAACAGGCCTGCGGCCGTGCGGTTGGACAGCATTTCCTCGAACAGGCGGCGGGCTTCCTCCACCCGGCCGGTCCTGTGCAACGCCTCGATCAGCCAGAAGGTGCAGACGTTGAAGGCCGTGACCGGCTCGCCGAAATCGTCTGGCGCGCTGTAGCGCAGCATATAGTTGCCGCGCCGCAGGTCGGCCTCCAGCGCCGCCAGCGTGCCGGTGAACATCGGATCGTCGGCCGCCAGAAAACGCAGGTCAAGCAACTGGAGCAGCGAGGCGTCGCGGGCATCATCCTCGAAATTGGCGGAAATGGCGTTGCTGTCGGCGCGCCATGCCGCCTGCAATATGCGCTCCTTCATCGTGGCCGCGCGGTCGCGCCAGTGCGCGGCGCGCAGCGGCAGGTCGAGCGCTTCGGCCGCATGGGCCAGCCGGTCGCATGCCGCCCAGCACATCACGGCGCTGTAGCTGTGGACATGGGCGCGGGTGCGCAATTCCCACAGGCCCGCGTCCGGCTGATCATATACCTGCCACGCGCGCTCCCCGACGGCTTCGAGCGATTCGAAATCCGTATGGCCCGCCATGCGCAGCAGCCGCTGGTCGATGAATCCCTGAACGGACGACAGGACGATCTGGCCATAGGCATCGTGCTGGACCTGCGCATAGGCGGCGTTGCCCACGCGCACAGGCCCCATGCCGCGATAGCCCGGCAGGGTGCTGGCTTCCCATTCGGTCAGGGTGGCGTTGCCGCGAACGTCGTAAAGCGGCTGGATATGACCGCCCCGCGCGCCGTCGACGATATTGCGCAGATAGACGAGATAGCTTTCGAGCACGTCGAGCGCGCCGAGCCGGTTCAGCGCTTCCACCGTATAATAGGCGTCGCGTATCCAGCAATAGCGATAGTCCCAGTTGCGTCCGCTGTCGGCATGTTCGGGAATGCTGGTGGTCAGCGCCGCGACGATCGCGCCGGTTTCCTCATGCTGGCACAGTTTGAGCGTGATGGCCGACCGGATCACCGCTTCCTGCCATTCGGGGGGGATGGCGAGGCTGCGCACCCATGTCTGCCATTCGTGGACGGTGTCATCGAGCATCCGTTCGATCGCGGGCCGCAACGCGTCCGAAAAACTTTCGTCGGGTCCCAGGAAGAAATGGACGTCATGTTCCAGCCGGAACCAGCTTTCCTGGCTGATCAGGCCGATGGGCGCGTTGGTCGACATGCGCATCGCCATATAGGACAGGACGATGCGGATATGGTTGGACCCATAGCTGATCGGGACCCTGTCCGCATTCCAGCTGGTCGTCGGACGAAGCCTTACCCGGACGCGCGGCGACCCGGATACCGGCCGCACGATGCGGGTGAAGGCGACCGGTCGGTATATCCGCCCCTTGTGCCGGTAGCGCGGGCAGAAATCATATATTTCGATGGCATTGCCCTGGGCATCGGCCTGCCGCGTCACCAGAATGGGCGTGTTGCGGATGTAATGCTGATCGATCTGAATGCAGTTCTCCAGTTCGATCGCCCAGAACCCGCAGGCATCGGCCGATTGCCAGTCGTCATCGTCCAGCAGCGCGGAAAACAGCGGGTCGCCGTCGACCCGCGGCACGCATGCCCAGATCATCCTTCCGGCCCGGTCGATCAGGGCGGATGCCTGGCAATTTCCGATCGGCCACAGGTCCAGCGTGCGGTTTTGCGTGGCCGCCGGGCCGGCATCATGGTTTGCGTGCGGATCGCTTATCGTCTTCCCCCTCTCAACATCATGTCGGCAAGTCCGGGACGCGGCATTTTCTAGCGCGGCGCGGCGATCGCCCGACCCAGATAATGCCTGACGTCCGCAACCTGTTCCAACGACCATGAGGCGAGCGTCGGTCGGGCGGGACCGACCAGCACGCCTTCGCCGCCCAGCGCGCTGGCGGCCGCGAAACCTTCCTCATCGGTTACATCGTCGCCGAAGAACAGCGGCACGCCGCCGGCCATCGGGCTCTGATCCATCAGGCGGTGGACCGCGCTGCCCTTGTCCCCGCCGCCGGGGCGCAATTCGTACAGCATCTTGCCGCGTTGAAGGTGCAGTCCCAGTGTATCGGCCAGACCGCTTGCCAGATCCCCGGCGGCGGTGCCCCATTGCGGGTCGCCCCGGAAATGCAGGCCGACGCTGATCGTCTTGCGCTCCACCAGCAGGCCGGGCTTGTCGTGGGCGAAACGGATGAAGGCCGCCTCCGCGTCATCGACGGACGTCAGGCGGGCGGGGGCCTCCACCGGCGCGCCGGGTCGTGCGAATTCAAGTCCATGCGTGCCCGCCAGCAGGAAATTCCCCAGTCCCAGATCGCGCAGCGTGGCGATCGACCGGCCGCTGACGATCGCCAGACGCCCGTCCAGCCGATCGCGCAGCTTTTCCAGCATGGGCATCAGCCCGTCGTCCACGACCACACCGCAAGGCGTGTCGGCGAGCGCCACAAGTGTGCCGTCAAAGTCGAGGAACAGCGCCGCGCCGTCCAGCAGCGTGAGCGGTGGGGAGGGAAGGGCGGGGCGGGAGGCGGGCAGGGAATCGGACACGCGTCTCACAAAGCGTCGCCGCCGCGAATAGGCAACCCCCTTTGCCCCTCCGCCGTCTTAAATGCCCGTCTTTCCGTTGGGTGGGCCATGGCTCCCATATCATCGGCATGGGGCGGGCAATCGCAGCGATCCGGCGCGCAAACCCGTTTCCCAATGGCCGCTGCGCTGCTATTCCCGCCGCAATGACTGATTTTCGCGATCCTTTCGACAGCATCAAGGACCATCCGTTCGACGCCGCCTTGTCGCAGCGCTATCTCGTCTATGCCCTGTCAACGATCACCGCGCGGTCCCTGCCGGACCTGCGCGACGGGTTGAAGCCTGTGCATCGGCGGCTGCTCTGGGCGATGCGGCTGTTGCGGATGGAGCCGGGCGGCGCATCGGCGGACGTGCTGGCCGCCAATCCCGCGCGCAACACCACGGCCTACAAGAAATGCGCGCGGGTCGTGGGTGACGTCATCGGTAAATACCACCCCCATGGCGACGTGTCCGTCTATGACGCGATGGTCCGGCTGGCGCAGGATTTTTCGCTGCGCATGCCGCTGGTCGATGGACAGGGCAATTTCGGCAATATCGATGGCGATAACGCCGCGGCGATGCGCTACACCGAAGCACGCCTGACCCAGGCCGCCGCCGACCTGATGGACGGGCTGGATGAAGGAACGGTGGAATACCGCCCGACCTATAATGGGGAGGATGAGGAGCCGGAGGTTTTTCCCGGCCTGTTCCCCAATCTGCTCGCCAACGGCGCCAGTGGCATCGCGGTCGGCATGGCGACCAGCATCCCGCCGCATAATGTTACGGAGCTGATCGACGCCGCCGGTCTGCTCATCGACCGGCCCGATGCCGACGACGCGGCGTTGATGGAGATCGTCAAGGGCCCCGACTTTCCGACCGGTGGCGTGCTGGTCGACAGCGCCGCCGCCATTGCCGAGGCCTATGCCACCGGGCGCGGCTCGTTCCGTACACGCGCGCGCTGGCACAAGGAGGAAGGCGGGCGCGGCACATGGGTCGCGGTGGTGACGCACATCCCCTATCAGGTGCATAAATCCAAGCTGATCGAACAGATCGCGGCCCTCATCAACGACCGCAAACTGCCGATCCTGGCCGATGTGCGGGATGAGAGCGACGCGCAGATCCGCATCGTCATCGAACCGCGCGCCCGCACCGTCGACCCGGATATGCTGATGGACAGCCTGTTCCGGCTGACCGACCTGGAAAACCGCTTTCCGCTCAACCTCAACGTACTCGACGCCAGCCACACGCCGCGTGTGCTGGGGCTGCGCGCGGTGCTGATCGAATGGCTGCGCCACCAGATCGACGTGCTGGTCCGCCGGGCACGGCATCGGCTGGACAGGATCGCGGCGCGGCTGGAACTGCTCGACGGCTATATCATCGCCTATCTCAACCTCGACCGTGTGATCGAGATCATCCGCACCGAGGACGAGCCCAAGCCGGTGATGATGGCCGAATTCGGCCTGACGGACCGGCAGGCGGAGGCGATCCTGAATATGCGGCTGCGGTCCCTGCGCAAGCTGGAGGAGATGGAACTGCGCCGCGAGCATGACGCGTTGCTGGCGGAGCGCGAGGAACTGACCAGACTGGTCGAAAGCCCGCAGCGGCAGAAAACCCGGCTGAAGAAGGACATGGCCGCGCTGCGCAAACGCTATGCCCATGAAGAGCGTCGCACATTGGTGGAGGAAGCCGGCCCGACCCGCGAAATTCCGTTGGATGCGATGATCGAACGGGAACCGATCACCGTCATCCTGTCGGAAAGAGGATGGATCCGGGCGATGAGCGGACACCGTGATCTGGCCGCTGCCGACACGCTCAGGTTCAAGGAAGGTGACGGCCCGATGATCGCTTTCCACGCCCACACCACGGACAAGCTGTTGCTGGCGACGGCGACGGGTCGCGTATTCACGCTGGGCGCGGACCGGTTGCCGGGCGGGCGCGGGTTCGGCGATCCGGTCCGGTCGCTGGTCGACATGGACAATGATGGCGCCATCGTCACCCTGCTGCCGGCGCGGGTCGGGGGGAAGTTGTTGCTGGCGGCGTCCGATGGGCGCGGCTTCATCGCCGATACCGCCGGCGTGATCGCCGAAACACGCAAGGGAAAGCAGGTCATGAACCTGCGGCCCGGCGCGCAGGTGAAGGTCGTTCATCCGATCGGCGCGGATGCCGACAGCGTCGCGGTGATCGGCGAGAACCGCAAACTGCTCGTCTTTTCGCTGGGGGAACTGCCGCAAATGACACGCGGTGCGGGCGTCCAGCTTCAACGCTATGGCGGCGGCGGCCTGTCCGACGCCACCACTTTCCGCCTGGCCGACGGGCTTAGCTGGGCGATGGGCGGTGAAAGCGGCCGGGTGCGCACGGAAGCGGACATGACCCCCTGGCGGGTGGCCCGCGGCGCGGCGGGCCGTATGCCGCCGACAGGTTTTCCGCGGGATAATCGTTTCTGACTAACGGCGTTTCCCGAAAATTTACCTGATGGTCTTAGCATGTGGATATGGAATCCATGTCCGTACGCAACAAGCCGACCAATGACGGCGCGCTTGGCCGGTCCGAGCGCGGCGGTGACGGGCAGCATGCGTCCAGCGTACACGCGTCAGAATTGCTGAGCGCTCTTCCGCAATCTGCGGCCATATTATATATAGAAAATAACCAGTTATTGGTTGATTCTGCCAATGATTCTTTCCGCCGGTATTTCCTGAAGGGCAAGACGGCAGAAGAGGGTGCCGTTCCGCTGGACATGCCCGAATGGCGCAATCGCGCGCTGGCTTTTGCCGGTGGAACGGGTGATTCGGAAAGCTTTGAGATGCGCCGCGACGGGCGGTTGAGCGCGGAATATTTCCTGTGCACCATTGGTCGCCTGCCAAGCGAAGAGGGGCAACCCATCGCCTTGCTGGTTACCGCGATCGACCGCACCAGCGAACGTACGACGGAAAGGAACCTGCTGCGCGAACTCTTGTCGGACGGATTGACTGCCCTGCCCAATCGTACCGGCTTTGGCGAGGAGATAGACGATCGCCTCGCCAACGCGCTCTGGCCGGACAACGCCATGTTCGGCATTATCGCGATCGACCTGAGCCGGTTCAGCCGGGTCAATGAATCGCTGGGGCCGATGGCCGGCGATGAATTGTTGATCACCGTGGCCAAACGGTTGAAATCCTCGTTGCGGCAGGGCGATGTGCTGGCCCGCATCGGCGGCAATGATTTTGCTATTTTTGCCCGGATAAACAATGGTGTATCCGATGCTTTGCATATCATTCAGCGGATTCAGGATGCCCTGAATTCGCCCATCCGCCTGTCCGATCTGCAAATCCGGGTCGATTGCGCGATCGGTTGCGCGCTGTCGACAGGGATGACGGACGATCCCGATGATGTCGTCCGCAAGGCGCAGGCTGCGGTGAAGATCGCCAAGCGGTCGGGTAAGGTCGAAATCTATCGCAATGGCGTGCTCAAGGAAGCGCAGCGGCGTTTTTCGATCGAAAGCCGGTTGCGCGACGCGCTGGCGCAGGGCGGATTGACGCTAGCCTTCCAGCCGCTGATCCAACTGTCGACGGGCGAGATCACGGGGTTCGAGGCCCTGGCGCGTTGGGAAGACCCGGATCTGGGTCAGGTTCCGCCGAATGAATTCATCGCGGTTGCGGAGGAAAGCGGCCTGATCATCCCGCTGGGCCGCTGGGCCGCCTATGAAGCGGCGCAGACGCTCAGCCGTTGGGATGCGAAATCCGACCGGGCGCCGTCCGTGGGGATCAACGTCAATCTGTCTCCTATCCAGATGGCGCGCGACGATGTGGCTTCGATGTTCGAGGAAGCATTGCGTTTCGCAGGGATCGCCGGGCGCCGCCTGACCGCGGAAATCACCGAAAGCGCGATCGTTGCCGACCCGGAAAAGGCCCGCAAGCTGCTGGTGGCGCTCAAGGATCTGGAAATGCCCATTGCGATGGACGATTTCGGCACCGGCTATTCGAACCTAGAGTCAGACTCGCTCAGGTTTGCACATAGCCCGAGTGTCGGAGGTAGTTCGCGCATTCGGCTGGCCTGAAGCGGTTGAGGATGAGCTTGAGGGCGTCGCAGATGGCTTCGAACGATCGGGGTGC
>JBFWMJ010000123.1:0-8423 GCA_050251675.1 Sphingobium sp. | reverse complement strand
CGCTTGCCGGCGAAGAAGGCGGCGATGGCGTCCTTTATCTCGCTGCCCTCTCCCAGATCGAGCGCGAGTCGCTGTTCGAGGTCAAGCCCGTCGCTGAGGGAAAGGGCCGTGCCTTCAAACACGGCGCGTCTGATCGCGCGCTGTGCGTTCTGCCTTCCGTGGGCGCACTGCACCGCCAGAGCTACCGCACGGTCAAGCGGCGCGTCGTCCACCAGTGCGACCAAACCCGCGTCCATCGCCTGTGCCGCCGTCAGCGGTTCGCCGATCAGCATCATCGTCAGCGCGCGGGAAGGGCCTATCAGGCGCGGCAGCAACTGGGTCCCGCCATAACAGGGAATGGCGGCGATCTTGATTTCCGGCATGCCGAGCAGGGCCGCCGGGTGCGCGATGCGCAGCGCGCAGCCCATCGCCAGTTCCAGCCCGCCGCCCAGCGCCAGACCGTTGAGCGCCGCAATGGTGAGTTTGGGAAAATCGACCATCCGCCGGACGAGGTCGTGCATCTTGGCAAGTTTCGCCGGGGCGTCATCCACCGGTTCCCGCAAGTCCGTTCCTGCGCAGAAGCCGCGCCCCGCGCCGGTCAGGACGACGGCGATGCTGTCATCCCCTTCGGCCTCGTCCAGCGCCGCGATCAGCGCATCGGCCATTTCCGCGTTGATGGCGTTGAGAACCTGCGGACGCGCCAGCGTCAGGATCGTCACGCCGTCCCTGCGCGATATTTCAACGGCCATAGGGCTTCCCTCCCTTTCCAAATGTCGGCTGATCAGTCGTGAAAACGGGTGGTGGCGTCCAGAGGCTGGCGATCCACTCTGGTCCGGTTCGCCGGCGCGCTTTCATCTTCATAGCCAAAGGATATGCCGAACAGCAGCCGGGCGCCGGCATCGACCCCCAATATGGCGCGCACGATCGTCGCATATTGGCTGAGCGCGGCCTGGGGGCAGCTGTCGATCCCATGCGCCTTCAGCGCGAGCATCAGCGTCTGGGCGTACATGCCGCAGTCGGCGATTTCGCGTGGGAACGCCCAGTCCGGCACGAACAGGAAGGCGGCGTGCGGCGCGCCGAAAAATTCGAAATTACGCAGCAGCGCGCGGTTACGGGCGGCGATGTCGGAACGCTCTATCCCCATCGCCCCGTAAAGTTGCCGGGCGGCGTCGACTTGACGATCACGGTAGAGCCCGGGGTAAGTCAGATGGCCGGGGAAATCGGAGTCCGGCGCGGAGCCGGAGGCAGCCGCCTCCATCAATGCGCGGCGCAGGGTTTCGAGTGTCTGACCGCTTGCCACATGGACGAGCCATGGCTGGACGTTGCAGTTCGATGGCGCGCGCTGCGCCAGTTCAAATATGCGGTCGAGCAGCGCGCGGGGAACGGGACGCGGCAGGAAGCCGCGCACCGACCGGCGGGAACGCGCGAGCTGTTCGAAAGCGTGAACATCGTCAGACAGCCCATCCGGCGCCGGGCCAGCGCCCAGGTCAGTGCTCATGCGCCATCGCCTCTTTTTTGTGTCGGATGTAAAAGCCGGCCACTGTGAAGCACACCGCCGCCAGCAGATAGGAGGTCGACGCAATCATCAGCGCGAAACTGAGACCGTCCGCGCAGACGCCGGCCGCCGTGCAGTTCGCTCCGGCCCTGTCGCTGATCCATCCGGTGATCGGCGGCCCCAGGCCCATGCCGATCAGTGTCGAGATGAGCAGCACGACCGCTGATGACGTCGATCGCAGATGGGCGGGAGTGACGTTCTGGATCGCGGCATAGCCCGGCCCCACATAGATGGAATAGCATAGCGCGGCCGGGACGGCGAAGAATGCGAGCGACATCAGGTCGGACTGGCGGAAGCACAGGATCAGGAAGATGCCGGTGATCAGCATGGCGACCGCGGGTATCCAGCTTTGCATGCGGACGTCCCGGCGCGACAGCGCACCCGCCAGCACGCCGCCCAGCAGCATGCCCACTATCCCGGCAAAGCCCGACACTGTGCCGAACGCATAGCTCGCATCGGCCAGTGTCATGCCGTGCCGCCGCAGCAGCCAGGCGATCATGAAGGCGCCGATGCTGTAGCCGCCCATCGCGGCGAAAGTGAAACCCGCGACCAGATAGCGGAAGGCGACGACCCGCCATAGCTGACGCAGCGCGGCGCCGACATGTTCATGGGCGGCGACGGGCGCGGTCCTGATCGGTTCGGTAATGGTGAAACGGAACAGAAGGGCAATCGCGATGCCCGGCAGGCCCAGCAGCAGGAAGGCCATGCGCCATCCCATCGTCTGGCCGATCCAGCCGCCCAGAAACGCCCCGAAGATCGTTCCGATGGGGATGCCGATCGAGAAGATGGAAAGCGCGAGGGGGCGTTCCTCCGGCCGGTACATGTCGGCCAGCATGGAATGGGACGCGGGGGTCGATCCGGCTTCGCCGATGCCCACGCCGACCCGCGCGAGGAACAGGTGCCAGAACTGACCCGCCAGCCCGCAGGCGGCGGTCGCCAGCGACCAGACCGATAGCGATACGGCGATGAGGTTCCGGCGCGAATAGCGTTCGGCAATGCGTGCCAGCGGCAGGCCCATCGACGCATAGAGCAGGGCGAAGGCCGACCCGCTCACCAGCCCCAGTTGCGCGTCGGTGAGGCCGAGTTCCGCCTTGATCGGCTGCGCGAGGACGTTGATGACGGTCCGGTCGATGAAACTGACCGCGTAGATCAGCGTCAACATCGCGAGAAGATAATGGCGCGACCCGGTCGAGGACGCCGGCAAGCCAGTCACAGCGTCCGTCCGACCAGTTCCTTCATGATCTCGTTCGTGCCGCCATAGATGCGCTGGACGCGGGCGTCGCGCCACAGCCGGGCGATGGGATATTCATTCATATAACCCGCGCCGCCATGCAGTTGCAGCGCGGCGTCGCAGCATTCCCATTGCAGTTCGGTATGCCATAATTTGGCCGAGGATGCCTCCGCCGCCGAGAGCCGCCCGTCGATATGGCGGGCGAGCGCCCAGTCGGCATGCGCCCAGCCCACCTGCAGCTTCGCCTTGAGCGCTGCCAGCGTGAAGCGGGTGTTCTGGAAATCGAACACCGTCTTGCCGAACGCCTTGCGATCCTTGGTGAAATTCACTGCCTCGTCAAAGGCGCGCTGGGCGCCGGCCTGCGCGCTGAGCGCGATGCCGAGCCGTTCCTGCGGCAATTGCTGCATCAGGTAGACGAAGCCGCGATTTTCCTGCCCCATGCAGTTGGTGACAGGGACGCGTACCTCGTCAAAGAACAGTTCGGACGTGTCCGCCGCATGCTGGCCGATCTTGTCCAGATTACGCCCGCGCCGGAAACCCTCCCGATCGGCCTCGACCAGGATCAGACTGATCCCCTTGGCGCCGGCATTGCTGTCGGTCTTGGCGACGACGACGATCAGGTCGGCATTCTGGCCGTTGCTGATATAGGTTTTGGAACCCGATATCACATAGTCGTCGCCATCGCGGCGCGCCGTGGTGCGCACGCCCTGCAGGTCCGATCCGGTGTGCGGTTCGGTCATCGCGATGGCCGTGATGACATCGCCCGATATCATGGAGGGAAGCCAGCGGCGCTTCTGCTCCTCCGACCCGAAATTGATGAAATAGTCGGCGACGATGTCCGATTGCAGCCCGATGCCGACCGACGCGCCGGCGTAGGACAGTTCCTCGTTGATGATGGTGTTGAAACCGAAGTCCAGGCCCAGCCCGCCATATTCGGTCGGAACGCCGGGGCAGAGCAGCCCCGCCTCACCGCACGCCTTCCAGAATTCGCGGCCGACGATGCCCTCCTGTTCCCAGCGGTCGAGATTGGGCGTGACATGCCGGTCCAGGAATTTGCGGACCATGTCGCGAAAGGCGTGATGTTCGGGGGAAAATAGGGGCCTGTCGTCCGTCTGGATCATAAATGCATCCGCTCTCTTGAATTTTACATCGCTGTTTCACATGCGCGACAAAGCCGTACATGTGGGCCACGCCGAAAGCTATACGCAGGGCGAGGTCCCGACTTTCCTGTCGATCCGACTAATGCGACGTGTTAAGTCTGTCAACGATGCTGCTGGCACTGGCCCGTTGCAGGCGGTGCGCCTGGCTCGACCCCTCTGCGTTTCGCTTATATGGAAAGCCATATCGTCAGTGAGTAAAGGTTGTCGGGTGAAGATGGAGAAAAGGATTTCCGTTCCAGAAACGGTGAGTTCCCGCGACAGAATCAAGGCGGTGGCGTTGCGTATGTTCAGTGAACGTGACGTCGACGATGTGTCCGTTCGTGCCATATTGACCGCCGCCGGCCATAAGAATGTCAGCGCCATAGGCTATTATTTCGAAAGCAAGGCGGCGCTGATCGAAGAATTGCTGACGGACGGGGCCGCCATGATCGACCAGCAGGTGATGGCGCGGCTCGACGAACTCGAAGCGCAGGGTGGACTGATCCGGCTGCGTGATCTGGTCGCGGTGCTCATCAGGTCGTTCGCCACGGTCCACGATAATGAGCGGGACGCCTGTTACCTGCAGTTCTTCAACAAATTCTCGCTTCGCCATCAGACGGTTTGGCGGCGGGTCATCAGCACGCATCTCGACATCGGCTATCGCCGCATAGTCGTCCATTTTCGCCGGATATTGGGCCATATTCCGCCGGCCGTTCTCAATCAGCGCATCATGTTCATGATGTTGATGATAGGAACCAGCCTAGCCATGCGGGAGGCGATCGATGACGATGACGACGTCAGCGATTTTTATGCCGGCAAGGAATGGTCATCGCCGATCATTCTGGAAAATCTTATTGATTCAGCGGTCGGTATTCTTCGCGAAGATGTGTCCCAAACAGTGGCGTCGATGATTTCATCCTGATCTCGGGCTGCCTTCGTGAGGTTGTCGGAAACCGGGTGCATGGGTGCGCCATCATCGTGCGGACATAAATCTTGACGCAAGGTGTAGATCAACGCATTAATTCGCCAGATCGCGGTATTAAACTGTGATCCCGATCAGGCGCAGGAATCGGAAAACCGATCGAAAGCGCCAATTGCGGGAGAGGGATATGCTTAAGAAATGGCATGGGTGCGTGCTGTCGGGCCTGTTGCTGGGAGTGGCATCGGGCGCCTTTGCCCAGTCGTCTTCATCGGGCCAGTCGTCTTCATCGGGTACGTCACGCACGGACAGGGGTGACGGCGCATCCAATTCCACCCCCCTCATATCTGATGAAATCATCGTTACCGCCCAGCGCCGGGCCGAATCCATCCGCACCACGCCGCTCGCCATTTCGGCGGTCGGCGGCGACGCGCTTCGCGCGGCCGGGGTCAGCGACGTTACGGCGCTCAACAACAGCCTGTCTAACGTCAACATCAACCAGGCGCAGAGCATCGTGCGCGTGACCGTCCGCGGTTTGGGCACGACGTCCACCCAGACGAACACGGATGCGGTCGCCGTCGCCTTCCACGTCGACGGCATCTATGTCGCGCGGCCCGAAGCGCAGGGCGACGCCTTTTACGACCTCAGCCGCATCGAGGTGGTGCGCGGGCCGCAGGGGACGCTCTATGGCCGAAACGCGACCGGCGGCGCGGTCAACCTCATCACGCGCGACCCTACCGACGACTGGAGCGGCTATGTCGATGCCAGTATCGGCAATTACAGCCTGTTCAAGGCGGAAGCCGCCATGGGTGGGCCGATCGCGCCCGGCATATCCTTTCGTGTAGCAGGTCAGGCGATCAGCCGCGGCGGTTATGGAGAGGACGGCACCGGCGGTCCGGTGGAGGACCAGGACACCCGCGCCGCCCGCATCAAGTTGAAGCTTGAGCCGACCGAAAATGTCACCGCGGTCCTGAGCGCCGATTATTTCCATCAGAACGACGCCAGCGGCGGCCTGAACATCATCGGGCCGGGCGATCTGGCCGGGCGCACCGCCATCGCCGTCGAACTGGGCTATCCGCTGGCCGACGATAGCCGGCGGGACACCAACAGCAATTTTCCGACCCGGACGAAAAAAAGCAATTACGCGTTCACCTCCAATATCGAATTCAGGCTGTCGGACGCGTTCCAGCTGGCGTCGCTCACCGGCTATCGCCATGTCGACTATTCGCTCCAGACCGATGGCGACGCCGCGATGGTGGAGCTGCTGCGCCGCTACCAGAAATCCCGCGCCAAGCAGTTCAGCCAGGAAGTGCGCGCGTCGGGCGATTTCGGTTCGTTCAAGTTCATCCTGGGCGGCTTCTATTTCCGTGACGAACTGTTCTTCGCCGCGCACACGACCCGCAACCTCGCCCAATTCGGCGGGCCGCTCTTCCAGACTCAGGGCACCGCGCAGTTCGGCACGATGCGGACGGACGCGCGCGCGCTGTTCGGACAGTTGAGCTATGAATTCAGCCCCGCCATCGGCCTGGATGTCGGCGTGCGGCAGAGTTGGGAAACGAAGACCCGCATCAACGACCGGACGAACGGCGTCGATAGCGTGACGCCCTTCCTCTATGACGACCCTTATGACCTGAATGGATCGCCGCTGGTCATCAACATCCCCCATGAGTCTGCGGATTTCAGCCGTTTCACCCCCAAGGCCACGTTGCGGATCAAACCCAGCCAGGCGGTGCTCGGCTATCTGACCTATTCGGAAGGATTTCGCAGCGGCGGGTATACGCTGGGCACCGGGCTGCCAGCCTATCTGCCCGAATATGTGAAGGATTATGAGGGCGGAGTGAAGATCGACTGGTTCGGCGGCATGCTCAAGACCGACCTGTCCGCTTTCTTCTATAAATATTCCAACCTCCAGACGACCAAGATCAATCCGATCGGAGGACCCAACATTATCGAGAATGCCGGCAAGGCGGAAATCTATGGCGCGGAAGCCTCCATCATTCTCGCGCCTTCGCCGGATTTCCGTGTCAACGCCGACATCGGTTATCTGCACAGCGCCTATAAGGTGTATAGCAGCGTCGACCCGTCCCGCGCGGAACTCGGCCTGATCGATCTGAAGGGCAAGCACCT
Source organism: Sphingobium sp. (assembly GCA_050251675.1). Taxonomy (GTDB): domain Bacteria; phylum Pseudomonadota; class Alphaproteobacteria; order Sphingomonadales; family Sphingomonadaceae; genus Sphingobium. Next base: position 1,473 of record JBFWMJ010000123.1, on the reverse strand, counting down.
GCCGCAGGCGCCCAGCTACACTGTCAACACCGGCGCCCAATATGTCTTCCGCCCGGCCATCGGCGACATCATGGTGCGGGCCGAAGCGCAGTTCGTGGGCAAGGTCTATTTCTCGCAGTTCAACCGGGACGTCATGGCGCAGAAGGCCTATGCGAAGTTCGACCTCTATCTGAACTACACGTCGCCTGACGACCGTTTCCAGGGCGGCCTGTTCGTCCGCAACCTGACCGACCGCAACACGGCGGCGGTGTTGACGGGCATGCCCAACAGCCAGGGCGCGCCGGTGGCCGGCGTTTATGCGCCGCCCCGGACATTCGGCGCCCGTTTGGGCTATCATTTCTGAACGTGAGCCGATTGATGCCAAATGATTATTAGTCATGTGGCGCAAGAGAAGCGTAAGAAATGGGACGGACGACCGATCGCCCGAAGGTGCACGGCGTCCGGCGAAAGAGAAGGGGAGAGGCATGTCGACAGGCGCGAGGGGGCGAATTCTGGCCTGCGGGGCAATGGTCGCGGTGCTTGCGTCCTGCCAGCAATCGCCGTCACCCAACGCGCAGAGGGAAGGCGGTTTCCCGGAGGCGGAGGCGGCACGGTTGCGCGACGGGGCGAGCGGGAATGATTGGCCGGGCTATGGCCGTACCTATGGGGAACAGCATTTCAGCCCGCTGGATCAGATACGGCAGGATAATGTGTCGGGCCTCGGTCTCGCCTGGGCGGTGGATTTGCCGCCGGGCAATCCCGTTACGGCGCCGGTGGCGGTCGGCGGCATCGTCTATGTCGCCGCCGGGCTGGCTATCGTTCGCGCGATCGACGGCGCCACCGGCCGCGTCCTGTGGACGTTCGACCCCCAGGCTGGTGAAGCGGCGGGAGAGGACCTGCGACAGGGATGGGGCACGCGCGGGCTCGCTTACTGGAACGGCAAGATCTATGTCGGGACGCCCGACGGACGGCTGATCGCGCTGGACGCGAAAAACGGCACGGTCGTGTGGAGCCGGAAGACCATCGGAGACAATGACGGCCGCTACATCACCGGCGCGCCGAGGATATTCGATGGCAAAGTCATCATCGGCCATGGAGGTGCCGATTCCGCCAATGTCCGCGGATATGTGACGACTTACGATGCCGAAACCGGCCGGCAATTGTGGCGCTTCTTCCTGGTGCCGGGGAATCCCGCGCAGGGTTTCGAGGATGACGCGCAGGCGATGGCCGCAAAGACATGGGCCGGGCAGTGGTGGAATGTCGGCGGCGGGGGGACAGCGTGGAACGCCTTCACCTATGATCCCGAAACGAAGACGATCTTCATCGGCACCGGCAATGGCGCGCCGTGGAACCGCAAGATACGCAGTGCGGATACGGGCGACAATCTGTTCCTGTGCTCCATCGTCGCGCTGGATGCTGTGACGGGCAAATATAAATGGCATTATCAGATCAATCCCGGCGAAACCTGGGATTATAACGCCAGATCGGAAGAGC
>JBFWMJ010000122.1:0-8440 GCA_050251675.1 Sphingobium sp. | reverse complement strand
CTGGTCGATGCCGGCGTCGGCACCGCGTCGGAAGCGGCGGAGGCGATGGAACTGGGCTGCACCGGCGTGCTGATGAACACCGCGATCGCCGAGGCGAAGGACCCGATCCTGATGGCGGCCGCAATGAAGGCGGGCGTGGAAGCGGGCCGCATGGCCTATCGCGCAGGGCGCATGGGCAAGCGGATGTATGCCGACCCGTCCAGCCCGCTGGCCGGGCTGATCTGAGAGACGTTATCCCGGATGGCCGCGTCCGGCATTTTCGCTGACGCAGCAAATTGGCCGGCTGTCTTGCTGTGCCTATGTCTGGGCCGGACTAAACAAGGGGGATATGGTGCCCATGGTGAACAAACTCTACCCCGATGCCGCGACCGCACTGGACGGGCTGCTGTTCGACGGCATGCAGATCGTGTCGGGCGGGTTCGGGCTGTGCGGTATCCCCGAACGTCTGATCGACGCGATTCTGGAGGCGGGCACGAAGGACCTTACCGTCGCGTCCAATAATGCCGGCATCGATAATGTCGGCCTTGGCAAGCTGCTGCGCGCACGCCAGATCAGGAAGATGATGGCCAGCTATGTCGGCGAGAACAAGGAGTTCGAACGGCAATATCTGGCCGGCGAACTGGAAGTGGAATTCTGTCCGCAAGGCACGCTCGCCGAACGCTGCCGCGCGGGCGGCGCGGGCATACCGGGCTTCTACACCCGGACCGGCGTGGGCACGGCGGTGGCGCAGGGCAAGGAAGTGAAGAATTTCGACGGACAGGACTATATACTGGAACGGGGAATCTTCGCCGACCTGGCCATCATCAAGGGGTGGAAGGCCGACGAGAGCGGCAACCTGGTCTTCCGCAAGACCGCGCGCAACTTCAACCAGCCGATGGCGACCGCGGCCAGGATTTGCGTCGCGGAGGTGGAAGAGGTCGTTCCGGTCGGCAGCCTCGACCCCGACTGCATCCATCTGCCCGGCATTTATGTAAAGCGCATGATCGTCGGCGCGCCCTATGACAAGCAGATCGAGTTCCGCACGACGCGCCAGAGGGAGAGCGCATGATGTCTCAGGCAGCAAACGGCTGGACCCGCGATGAAATGGCCGCCCGCGCCGCGCGGGAGCTGGAGGACGGTTTCTATGTCAATCTGGGCATCGGTATCCCGACCCTGGTGGCCAACCACATCCCCGCCGGGGTCGAGGTGACGCTTCAGTCGGAAAACGGCATGCTGGGCATCGGCCCCTTCCCTTATGAAGGGGAGGAGGACGCCGACCTCATCAACGCGGGCAAACAGACCATCAGCGAACTGCCGCAATCCTCCTATTTTTCAAGCGCCGACAGTTTCGCGATGATCCGTGGCGGGCATATCGACCTGACCGTGCTGGGCGCGATGGAAGTGGCTGAGAATGGCGATATCGCCAACTGGATGATCCCCGGAAAGATGATCAAGGGCATGGGCGGGGCGATGGATCTGGTCGCCGGCGTCAAGAAGATCATCGTCGTCATGGAGCATAGTTCCAGGGATGGCAGCCCCAAATTCATCCCGGCCTGCACCCTGCCGCTGACCGGCACGAATGTCGTGGACATGATCATCACCGACCTGTGCGTGTTCCAGCGGCCCGACCATGACAGCCCGTTCCGCCTGATCGAACGGGCGCCGGGCATTTCCGCGGAGGAAATCGCCGCGAAAACCACCGCTCATTATATCAGCTGAAGGCGCCTTTTCGATGAGTCTCGACGGCACATATGACGACACCAATCCTTTCGCCCTGATCCTGCAAGGGAAACTGCCGTCGACACGACTGTATGAGGATGACGGCACGCTCGCGCTGATGGATATCCAGCCGCAATCGCCGGGGCACAGCCTCGTGATTTCCAAATGGTCGCGTGCGCGCAATATCCTGGAGATGGAAACAGAAGCGCTGTGCCAGGTGATGACCACGGTCCAGAAGGTGGCCGGCGCCATCCGCACGGCGCTGCGCCCCGACGGCATCCATATCGCACAGTTCAACGGCGCGGACGCCGGCCAGACCGTCTTCCATCTGCATGTCCACATCGTGCCGCGCTGGACCGGCGACCCGATCGGCTTTTCCCGGCATGCGCAGGGTCGGTTCGCCGATGCGGACGACCTGCGCGCACTGGCGGAAAAGATCCGCGCCGCCCTGTAATGCCGGACTTCCCTCCCCTGATTCCCATACCCCCCACCGGGGGATGGCATTGACATGGTGTTACGACCGTTCAAGGCGCCCGGTGCGCGGCTGGCCCTGCGATCGAAACCGGCCGCTGCGCTGAAATCAGGGCGGCGCGGCGACGCCGGCACGGATGGAGCCGGCACGGGGCAGGACGGTACAGGTCGGACCGAAGTCGTGCTGGACGTGTCCAGGCTGCTGTCGCGCTGTTTCCACCCGACGCCGACCGGCATCGACCGGGTCGAATATGTCTATGCCCGCGAATTGCTCCAGCGGATGCCCGACCGTCTGTCCTTCGCCGCCGTCCATCCGGCGGGGGGCTATTACGGCCGGCTGAATACCGCCGCCGTGCGACAGTTCCTCACCTTCATCAACGCCAAATGGCGCAATGTCGATACCGCTGACCAGCGCAAGAGCAAGGCAGCGATCATCCGCCATCTCATTGCCCTACGGCCGCGCGCCGTGCCGAGACCGCATGGCCCGCGCATCTATCTGCAGGTGTCGCCGCATCATCTGGACGACAGCGACCAGGTGGGCGCCATCCTGCGGGCGGAAGGCGCGATGTTCGTCACGCTGGTGCACGACGTCATCCCGCTGACCCATCCCGAATTCGCGCGGCCGCGCGGCGCGGAAGAGCATCGGCGGCGCGTGCATACGATCGACCGCTATGCGACCGGCATCATCGGCAACAGCCAGGCGACCATCGACGCCCTTGCCCCGCACATGACGCGCGGGCTGGACGGACGGGCGGTCCGCGTGATGCATTTCGGCGCCGATCCCGCCGACATTTTCGATGTGAAACGCTATGCCGCGCCCGACCGGCCCTATTTCATCTATATCGCGACCATCGAACCGCGCAAAAATCACCTGCTGCTGCTCAATATATGGCGCCGGCTGGTGGCGGACCATGGCGATGCCGCGCCGGTGCTGGTGCTGGTCGGCCGGCGCGGCTGGGAAAATGAGAATGTCGTCGACATGCTGGAGCGGGCCGACGCCCTGCACGGCCATGTCATCGAGGCGGGGGAACTGACCGACCGGCAGATGGAGGAGGCGATGGCCGGGGCGCGCGCCATGCTGATGCCGTCCTTCGAAGAAGGATTCGGCATGCCGGTGATCGAAGCGTTGTCGAAGAATGTGCCGGTGATATGCAGCGACATCGCCGCCCATCGCGAAGTGGGCGGGAACGCACCCGATTATATCGATCCGCTCGACGGGCTGGGCTGGCTGCGCGCCATCGAACAGTATTGGCCGGACGGGTCGCCGCAACGCCGGGAACAGATCGCCCGGATCGCGCAATGGCGGGCGCCGACCTGGCGGGACTATTTCGACGCGGTGGAATCCCTGCTGGACGAAGTAACGGCCAAAGCCGTTTCTTGACGTCGCCGCCCCACGCGCTCATGGACATTCCCGTGGATCCTGTTCCGCCTCCTTTCCTGCGGTCGCCACCCTTTCCCGGCGTCGCGCCCGCCATAGCGTCGATCAGCATGCCGCTCGCCCGGCCGCCCGCCGTCACGACTGTTCCCGACAGCGTGCTGGCCGCCATCGCACAGGCGCGCGTGGGCGGGGAGTTCTGGGGATGCCAGCCCCCGCCCGTCCGGCTGGTCGCGCGCGAAGGCGTGCCGATCCCGCCGGCCTGCCTGGCGGACATGGCATCCGATGAGATCGGCGTGGTCGCGGGAAAGGCGGGCGCGCCTTCGCCCGCGATCGGCCGGCGCCTCCCCGATGGCTGCGACCCCTGGGCGCTGGTGGCGGGCGCCGGGTCGGTACATGCCGCGGCGGACGATGATCTGGCGATCGTCGCCGGACTGCTCGGCAAACCCGTTCACGGCCCTGACCTTGCGATCATCGCGCCCGCCATACTTCGCGACGCGGCGCGCGCCAGGCTGGCGGTCGCCCGTTACCGCGACTGCTTCACCGGCGCGGCGATTGATGCAGGCGAAGCGGTCGCGCTGCTGGCCGACTGGCGCCGCCATCTGGACGGCAATCGCGGCATCGCGGCGGCGAGCGGCATCACCTTCTGGAAGCGTGAGGCGATCGCCCGTTTTCTATGGGACGGGCGGCGGTCCCCGCCCTTCCTGTCGCCGGCGCGCGGGTTGCGGCGTGCCCGGCGCGAAGCGGGGGCGCTGGCGGTCTGGCCCTCACGCGTGCCGTCCTCCACCGCGCGCGATGCCGCCGCGCTGGGCGTGCCGCTGTGCCGGGTGGAGGACGGTTTCATCCGTTCGCGCGGACTGGGCGCGGCACTGCACCCACCCGGATCGGTGGTGACCGACCGGCAGGGCATCTATTATGACGGCGGCGCACCCAGTGATCTGGAAACATTGCTGGCGACGCATCCCTTCCCGCCCGCGCTGGTCGACCGGGCGCGGCGGCTGCGCCAGCGCATCTGCGCAGCGGGGGTCACCAAATATGGACCGGAATCGGGCCGGATGGTGGACCTGCCGGCGGGCCGTCGCAGCGTGCTGGCAGTGGGGCAGGTCGATGACGACATGTCGGTGCGGCTCGGCGGCGGCGGCGTGACGGGCAATCTGGAATTCCTGGAACGGGTGCGCCGCGCCGAACCGGATGCGTGGATCGTCTATCGCCCGCATCCCGATGTCCGCGCGGGGCACAGGCGCGGGCATCTGAGCGAGGCAGCGGTGCGCCGCTATGCCGACCATATCGACGAAGGCGCACCGCTGCTGGCGCTGGCGCAGGCGGTGGACGCGGTCCATGTCCTGTCGTCCCTGACCGGGTTCGAGGCGCTGATGCGCGGTCGCCCGGTCACCGTGCACGGCATGCCGTTCTTCGCGGGCTGGGGGCTGACCGACGACCTTGCCCCGCCCAACGGCCGGCGGACACGCAAACTTACCATAGATCAGCTTGTCGCCGGCGCGCTCATTCTCTATCCACGCTATCTTGATCCGGTTACAGGGCTGCCCTGCGGTCCGGAACTGATGGTCGATCGACTGGCCAGCGGGGCGACGCCGCCCGTCGGCTGGCTGATCAGAGCGCGGGCACTGCAAGGGAAGTTGCGACGGTATATGACCCTGGCCACCGAGTTTCTTCATGGCTGACATCCCGGTGAAGACATTCCTGTTCCTGCAGGGGCCGCATGGCCCCTATTTCGCGATGCTGGCAGAAGCGTTGCGCGCGCGCGGGCATACCGCCTTGCGCATCAACATCAACGGCGGCGACAAGGTGGACTGGTCGGGGCCAGCGACCGATTATCGCGGCACGTTTCGCAACTGGCCGCTCTTCTTCGACGATTTCGTCGTCAACCATGGAGTGACCGACCTGGTGCTCTATGGCGATTGCCGTCCCTATCATGCGTCGGCGCACGGCATGGCGCGGCTGCGCGGCGTTCATGTGCATGTGGTGGAGGAAGGCTATATCCGCCCCGATTTCCTGACCTTGCAGGATAATGGGGTGAACGGCAATTCGACCCTTCCGCTCGATCCGCAATGGTATCGCAAGCAGGCACGGTCGCTACCGCCCGACGATGCGGATCGACCGCAGGTGCCGTCGACATTCCAGCGGCGGGCCAGGAACACCATGCGCTACGGGCTGGCTTCGGCTTTCATGCGGCCCTGCTTCCCCTTTTATCACACGCATCGGCCGCACAGCTTCCTGATGGAATCGTTGGCATGGTGCCTGAAGCTGATGCGCCGCAATTCGGAACTGCGCAATGCGGCGCGGCGGTGGGAAGCGGCGAAGGACAAGCCCTATTTCACCCTGCCGCTGCAACTCAATTCCGACTATCAGATCCGTATCCATTCGCCGTTCGGCGACATGCGGGCGGGCCTTCGCTTCGTCATCAAGAGCTTTGCGCTACATGCGCCCGATGGGGTGTATCTGCTGGTCAAGCGCCATCCGCTTGACCCGGGCCTGGTGGGCTGGGAACGGCTGACGCACCGGCTGGCGACCCGCTATGGCGTGGCCGACCGTGTCATTTATCTCGCCGACTGGGACATTGCGGAGGTGGTGGACAAGTCACTGGGCGTCGTCACCGTCAACAGCACAGTGGGCACGCTGGCGCTCAATGCGGGCAAGCCCGTGGTGGTGCTGGGCCATGCCGTCTACAAGGTGCCAGGCATCGTCCACACCTCCTCGCTCGACGATTTCTGGTCGTCGCCGCGCGCGCCCGACATGAGCCTCTATGCCGCGTTCCGCTCTGTCCTGATGGACCGTTGCCTGATCCGGGGTGGACTGCTCAGCGATGAGGGGCTGACCATGCTGGTCGAAAACGCTGTGAAACGGCTGACCGACGCGCGGCCAAGGCCATATGGGGCATGGCCACAAGAGGTGCTGAGTACCGCGCCGGCGCCGGTCCGCATGCAGAAACGCGCGCTTCCGCCGGACTGAACGCCGGATAGGCGCGCACCGAAAGAGGCAGGCGTCAGTTCGCCTTGCGCGCGGCCTTTTCGTCCAGCCCGGACCGGCCCTCGCGACGTTCCAGTTCGTCGCAGACCGTATCGAGCGGAATGTCCAGATCGGCCAGCAGCACCAGCAGATGGAAAATCAGGTCGGCGCTTTCGCCGATGGCGTCGTTCCTGTCGCCCGACAGTGCGGCGATCACGGTTTCGACCGCTTCCTCGCCCACCTTCTGGGCGATCTTGCCACGTCCCCGCGCACTGAGCGCGGCGACATAGGATTGCGACGGGTCAGCGGCCCGCCGTGCACGAATGGTTTGTTCCAGATGGAAGAGGGTCGCACGCATAAGGCCATGAAGCGCCCGGCACGCAGCCCGTCAACCGAAATCGACCCGGCCGTCCGGCAGCAGTCCCGCAATGCGTAGACGAGCATAGCGCCGGTCTGCGCGGTCCTGCTTGCCTTCCCCGCCGGCCACCCAGCGATGTCGCCGGATGGACCGTGCCGGGGAAGGAGGGTACGATTCGCGCAATGGCGCATCGCCGTACAGGCCCTTACTTCTTGCGGCGCACGCGGAACATGCGATAGCCCACGACCGCGATGCCCATCGCGAACAGGCCCATCTGGCCCGGCTCGGGAATCGGGGTCGCGCCGCCGGTGGACGTGTTGCCGCCGCTCGAGCTATGGCCGCCGCTCGACGAGCCGCCGCATTTGTACCAGCACTTCTTGGTCGCCTGCGCCGGTGCGGCGACGCCCATCAGACCAACGACACCGGCCGCCAACAGAATGTTACGCGCTTTCATCATCATACCCCATCGGTTGTTGTACTCCCCCGACAATAAGCAGGGACCGTGCCAGACGGGTATTTTGGCCGATCTGCTGGACGTTCGCTGGTTAACGCGCATTGCGGCGGAATGCCGATTGTAAAATAAACCGACGTTTCGGGCCGTCAAACGCGCCGAACCGCCACGCCCGCCGCCGCCAGCGCCTGATGCGCCTGCGCGATGCTATGCTGGCCGAAATGGAAGATGGAGGCCGCCAGCACCGCGCTGGCATGGCCGTGGATCACCCCATCGACCAGATGGGCGAGCGTGCCGACGCCGCCGCTGGCGATCACCGGCACGGACACCGCATCGGCGATGGCGCGGGTCAGGGCCAGATCATAGCCCTGTTTCGTGCCGTCCCCGTCCATCGACGTCACCAGCAGTTCGCCCGCGCCCAGTTCCGCCAGCCGTATCGCGTGGGCCAGCGCATCGATACCCGTCGGCTTCCGGCCGCCATGGGTAAAGATTTCCCAGCGTGGCGTCCCGTCCGGATGGGGTTCGACCCGGCGCGCATCGACCGATCCCACGATGCACTGGCTGCCGAACCGGTCGGCGATGTCCGCCACCAGTTCGGGACGGGCCACCGCCGCGCTGTTGACCGCCACCTTGTCCGCGCCCGCCAGCAGCAGCGCGCGCGCATCATCGGGGCTGCGCACGCCACCACCTACCGTGACCGGCATGAAACACACTTCCGCCGTCCGGCGCACCACGTCCAGCAGGGTGCCGCGCGCCTCATGCGTGGCGGTGATGTCCAGGAAACATAGTTCGTCCGCGCCGGCCGCGTCATAGAGCTTCGCCTGCTCGACCGGGTCGCCCGCATCGCGCAGGTCGACGAAATTCACCCCCTTCACCACGCGGCCATTTGCGACGTCCAGGCAGGGGATGACGCGGGTGCGGACGGTCACGCGGCCGCCTGCGCCACGGCCAGCGCCGCCTTCAGGTCCAGCCGCCCGTCATACAGGGCGCGACCGGTGATGACCCCTTCTATCCCTTCATCGGCATGCAGGCTGAGCACACGGATATCGGCGATCCCCGCCACGCCGCCGCTGGCGATGACCGGCATATGGGTGGAACGGGCAAGGTCGACCGTAGCATC
>JBFWMJ010000121.1:0-8494 GCA_050251675.1 Sphingobium sp. | reverse complement strand
CTTCCGATCTAGCCACATGTCGATCTTTCCATGGTTGCGGATGCCCCAGGTACGGTCGCGCCCGCCATAAAAGCCGTTGACGCTGATCGTTTCGTTGCCGGCGCGGATTTCGCCCTCATAATAGGCCGATTGCTGGATATGCTGCTGCTCGACGATGATCTCGTTATTCTTTTTGATGAGGATGGGCTTCAGGTGCCACAGCGGCGCGCGTGCCTTGAACTCGATGTCGAAGCTCAGGCCGCTGGCATTGGGCTCCAGCCGCAACCGCCAGCGCTGCATCGGTTCCAATATGTCGAAGCGGAAGGGGCCAGCCACCGCCTCAAGGCTGCGGTGCTTCTGCTCCTGGAACCCGTCGGCCTCCCAATAGCGGCCGTCCGCCAGCGACAGCTTGCCATAGGCATGGGCGTTGCCGCGATTGGGATAGATGCCGTAGCCGGTGGTCAGCAGGAGCGACCCGTCTTTGGGATGGCAGTTGAAATAGAAGCGGTCGGTCCAGTTGGGATGGTCGTTCACCACCTGGTCCAGCGTGGTCGGGGTCTGATGGACGAGATAATCGTCGAGCTTGCTGTAGGTCATGCCTGAAATCCTTTGGTAACCGGCGCGCGCATGTAGGGAGGGGACTTTCCCCTCCCTAAGACGGCTTCAGCGCGTAATCGGCGGAATGGTGATGTCGGCGCCGTCGCCGACCTTGTCGAGCACATGGGCGGCGATCATGTCGTAATGCATCTCGCTCGCGCCTTCGGCGACCATGTTGGTGCGCGCGTCGCGGAAGTAGCGGTTGACCCCGGTCGAATCCATGATACCCGCGCCGCCCCACATCTGGAGCAGGCGGTGCGATACGTCGAAACAGGTATCGCAGATCCACGCCTTGCACACCGCCGACATCACCGGATCATGATTGCCCGCGTCCCAGCGCTGCGTCGTTTCGTACAGCAGCGCGCGGCAGGCCTGAATCTTGGCATAGGCCTCCGCGATCCAGTAGGAAACCGGCTGCAGCTTGTCCATCGGACGGCCGTAGAGGTTGCGTTCCTTCACATAATCGACCGTCTTGTCGAACAGCCCCTGCGCGCCGCCGAGCGATGTCGCGCTGTGGCCGATGAAGCTCGGCACGTTCGCGTCCCAGAAATCGGCGAAGCCGTTGTTGCCCAATATGTTTTCGGCCGGGACATAGGCGTTGTTGAAGTTGATCGTGCCGGTGTTGGTGCCGCGCCAGCCAAGTTTGGATTCGTAAGGCACCACGTCCACGCCTTCCTGACCGACCTCGACCACGGCGCAGGTGGGACCGTCCTCGCCATGGCCCATCACCATGACATGCCGGGCATTGCCCTGGGTGCAGTAGATCTTGGTCCCGTCGACGCGAAAGCCGTTGCCGTCCTTGCGGATCTTCGTCGAATGATAGGCGTGGTTGCCGCCACCGGTCGGTTCGGTCGACGCCCAGGCCCAGGTCGCCTCGCCGCTGGCCGACCTTGGCAGCCAGCGCTGTTTCTGCTCCGGCGTGCCGGCGGCCTGGATCGATCCGGGGCACAGGATGATCTCCACGCTGATGACACCGGCATAGGAGGGGCTGTTGCGTGCCACTTCCTCCAGCACCAGGCAGGCGTTGGTCAGGTTGCGCCCCAGCCCGCCATATTCCTCGTCGATGAACAGGCCGAAGAAATTGAGTTCGGCCGCCTTGCCGTTCAGCGTGTCCGGCACCTTGTCCGTGCGGTCGATCTCCGCGGCGACGGGTGCGACCTCATTATCGGAAAATTTCCGCGCCATGTCGCGGATCATCTCCTGCTCATCGGTCAGGAAGTTCGGCATCTGTCTCTCCTATTCCCTCGGCCTGCTTGGTTTCGGCCTGTTATGACATGTATCAGCTATAGCGTGGTTCCTCCCACCAGGGGAAAAAGTCCGGCATGTCGCTGGACACCTTCTGGGGGTATGCAGCCGGCCGTTTTTCCAGGAAGGAACTGACGCCTTCCTGCGCGTCCGCGCCGCGGCCCCGCGCCGCGACCGCGCGGCTGTCGATCTTGTGCGCGTCCATCGGATGGGTGAAGTCCAGCCCCTTCCACATCATATGGCGCACCAGCGTCACCGACACGGGGGCGGTGTTGTCGGCGATCTCGCGCGCGATCGCGCGGGCGGCGGGCAACAGGTCTTCGGCAGGCAGCACTTTCTTGACGAGTCCCCCCTCCAGCGCTTCCTGCGCGGGGAAGACACGGCCGCTGTAACACCATTCCAGCGCCTGCGAGATGCCGACGACACGCGGCAGGAAATAGGATGACGCCGCTTCCGGCACGATCCCACGCCGCGCGAAAACGAAACCAAAGCGCGCATTTTCGCTCGCCAGGCGAATGTCCATCGGCAGCTGCATGGTGATGCCGATGCCCACCGCCGGGCCGTTCACCGCCGAAATCACGGGCTTCAGGCATTGATAGATGCGCAGCGTCAGCCGCCCGCCGCCGTCGCGGATCTTCTCGTTGGAATAGTCCACGCTGCCGTCCGGGCGGATCAGGTCGCCGCTGTAATCGAACGTGTCGCCCCCGCCTGACAGGTCGGCGCCCGCGCAGAAGGCCCGGCCCGCGCCGGTCACGATCACCGCGCGGACATCATCGTCGGCGTCGATGCGGTCGAACGCGTCGATCATCTCGTCCATCATCTGGTTGGTGAAGGCGTTCAGCTTTTCCGGCCGGTTGAGCGTGATGGTCGCTATGCCGTCCTCGACGTCGTAGAGTATCTGTTCGTAAGTCATGGGTCCGCTTTCGGATGGGGGCGGGGCGTTCGGCCCCGGGGTGCAGGAAGGAAGGGGGAGGTCTATGCCTCGCCGCTCCTGTCGATCGCGTCGGTCATGATCTGGGTCATCTCCACGCCCGCCAGCACATAGGGTTCCCAATTGTGCATCCGCTGGTCGTCGGTCTGGCCGGTCAGCGCCAGATGATGGCCATAGGCCATGATCGCGGTGATCTTCGCCGCGCTCATCGCCTCATACCACAATATGCCTTCGACCGGCCGTCCGGTCACGGCTTGCCAGCCCGCGATGATCTGCTCGCGCCCCCACAGGCCGGGCAGGTCGCAATTGGGCGAATAGAAGGGGTGGGACTCGCTTGCGAAGAAGTAGAGCATGTAGCCAAGGTCGTTGAGCGGTTCGCCGTTCGAGGACATTTCCCAGTCCAGAAGGACCGACAGCTTCCCGTCATTCCAGAGCGTGTTGCCCAGCTTCGGGTCGCCGTGCACCACCGCGGGCGGGCCGCTGCGCTTGGGGTTCATCGCCAGCAGCCGGTCGATCTGCGTGGTCAGCGCATCGTTGCCGGCGTCGACCGAATAGCGCCGCCAGATGTGCATCTCCTCCTGCGGCGAACGGATCGGGCCGAGCATCTCGATCGGTTCCTGATTGGCCAGGCCGCCGATCGCCTCCACCCACTGGCGGGAGATATTGCCGCGAAAGTCCGGGCTCGCCTCCGCCAGCCAGGGGTCGCACTCATATTCAGGAAAGGGCTCGCCCGGCGCAGCGCCCATCAGGAAGAACGGCGCGCCCAGCACCGAAAGGTCGTCGCAATAATATGTGACGCGGGGCACAGGCGGTCCGCCCGGCAATCCCTTGACCACCGCATAGAGCTGGAACTGTTTCCACATGTCGAAGGAATCGAGCAACGGCGCGCCGGCGGGGGGCATCCGCAATATCTGGTTCAGGCCCTCCACCAGATAGGTCTCGTTGGTATGGCCCGCCGCCAGTTGCCGGATGCCGGTGATCTTGTCGCCCGACACCAGATGCGCGCGCAGCACCGATTTCAGATATTCAGGATCGCGTCCCATTGTCCTTGCCGTTCCTTCCTTGATCAGCGAAGCATCAGCCCGCCGTCGACGACGATGCTGGTGCCGGTAATGTAGCTGGCGTCGTCCGACGCCAGGAAAAGAGCCGCTCCGGCCAGTTCCGCCGGCATTCCCCAGCGCCGCATCGGGATCGCGCCCATCAGCCGCTTTTCATGGGCCGGGTCGGTGCGCGACGATTCGGTCATGCCGGTATGGATGAAGCCGGGCGCGATCATGTTCACGCGCACGCCGTCGCGCGACCATTTGTCCGCCAGCGCCCGCGTCAGGCCCAGCACGGCGGCCTTGGCGGCGGTGTAGGCCGGGGAATCCCGCAGGGCCAGGAAGGATGCGAGCGAGCCGATGTTGATGATCGACCCCTTGCGCTGGGCCAGTCCCGGGTGGAACCGCACGCTCAGGTCCATGACCGCCGCGACGTTCAGTTCGATGACGGCGGCAAAGCCCTCCATCGAATATTCGTCGACATGGCCCCCCCCGGCATTGTTCACCAGCACGTCGATCGGTCCGGTATCCTGCGCCAGCGCGGCGCGGCTGGCCGCCTCGGTTGCGCGCAACTGGCGGTAGGTGAAGGCGGAAAGGTCGTCGACATAATCGCCCGGGCCGCTGCGCGTGCCCGTGATGGTGACGTCGGCGCCCTCCTGGACGAAGCGGGTCGCGATGGCGAGGCCGATGCCCTGCGTTCCCCCGGTCACAAGCACTGTCTTCCCCGCGAATCTTGCCACGATAAATCCTTCTCCTGAAGATATTATGCGGACGCGACCATGTTCGCCAGTCGATTAACTGTCAAGCGCTGTCCTGCGCCTTCGGATCGCAAGTTGCGTTCGGCGGCCGACCCGCTAAAGTGATCTTAACCGCGGTATTAACGACCGCGCGGACCGGAACGGCGCGGACGCGATCATAGAGGGGGCACAGCCATGCGGACCATCCCATCGTCATCGGAACTGCTGGAGGTGATTTCAGACTATCTGCGCAACAGCATATCGCCCATGGTCGCGCAGCCTGACCGCTTCTACCTGATCGTCGCGGCGAACAGCCTCGATATCGTGCGGCGGGAGATTGAGCAGGGCGGGCTGGCCGATGCCGAAGCGCTCGGCCGGCTGCGCGCGCTGCTCGGACGCGAGGGGGATGTGGAGACGCTCGACTCGATACTGATCGATGCGATCCGCAATGGCGACATGCCAACCTCCTCGCCAGAATTGCGCGAGCATCTTACCCGCACGGCACTGGCGGAGGTCGCCATCGATCAACCCCGCTATGCCAGCTACCGCCGCATGGTTGAACTGGTGGAGAAGGAAGGGGCCGCCATCTGAGACGCGCGGGCCGGTCCGTACTGTCCTGCCGGTAGATTCAGGGTTTCTCGCCACTGGTGACAGGCTTGAGGCGGAGATGAAGGACGGGAGACGCGAGGGGGTTGGCGGGCGTTCAGCCCGGTGACGTTGGCCCGCGCCGCTCACGCGTTCTCCCGTCTTCGCGGGGTCGGCAGGCTGTGCGACCTGCCTGAAACCGCGGGGGCAAGGGAGGACGCCTCAGAGCCCCTCGACCACGATGAAATGATAGTCCGCGCCGGCCAGCCGATGCTTCTTCGCCTCAGCATAGGCCTCGCTGCCATACCAAGCCTTCGCCGCGTCGAAGCTTTCAAACTCGATGATGACGGCCCCGTCCGATGCCGGACCTTCCATCACTTCCTGCCGGCCATAGGCGACCAGCGGCTTCCAACTGGCGGGAAAGGTCGTCATGACTTTTTCCGTATAGGTCGCCATCTCCGCCTCGTCGCGCAGGTCGGTGCGGATGGCGATCACATATCCTTTCTTCATGGTCTCTCCTGTCAGGCTTGCCGCTTATTTGTCGGCGATCGTTGCTTAGCGGAAGGCGGAGGTTTGAGGCAACAGAATTAAGCGGCCATATAGAAGCCGGGTGTGCGGCGTCCTCATCATGTGATTAAATTACTTGAAATCAGGTCCAAAGCCGGGAAAGGAGGCGCATTGCAGCTGATCCCGTTTTCGGGAGCAAATGGGAGCGAAGGGATGAAGACTCGTTTCACGGAACTGGCCGGTGTCGAGCGGCCGATCATGCAGGGCGGCATGATGTGGGTTGGGACGGCCGAGATGGCGGCCGCGGTGTCGGCGGCCGGCGGCCTCGGAACGATCACTGCTCTGACGCAGCCAACGCCCGAAGAGCTGGTCAAGGAAATCGGTCGCGCCCGCGACATGACGGACAAGCCGCTGGCCGTGAACCTCACCATCCTGCCGTCGATCAACCCGCCCCCCTATGCGGAATATCGCCGCGCGATCATCGAAAGCGGGATCAGGATCGTCGAGACGGCCGGTTACAAGCCGCAGGAACATGTCGATGATTTCAAGGCGCATGGGGTGAAGGTCATCCACAAATGCACCGCCGTCCGCCATGCGCTGTCGGCCGAGCGCATGGGCGTCGACGCCATTTCCATCGATGGTTTCGAATGCGGCGGCCATCCCGGCGAGGATGACATCCCCGGCCTCATCCTGATCCCGGCCGCCGCCAATGTGGTGAAGATCCCCATGCTGGCCTCGGGTGGTTTCGGCGATGGCCGTGGCCTGGTCGCCGCGCTGGCGCTGGGTGCGGACGGCATCAATATGGGCACCCGCTTCTGCGCCACCAAAGAGGCGCCGATCCACGACAATTTCAAGCAGGCCATGGTCGACAATGACGAGCGTGCCACCAGCCTGATGTTCCGCAGCTATCGCAACACCGCCCGGGTCGCCCGCAACAAGGTGTCGGAAGAAGCGATTCGCATCGAGCGTGAGGGCAAGCCGTTCGAGGATATCGCCCATCTGGTGAAGGGCGCGCGCGGTCGCGAGGGGCTGATTTCCGGCGACATCGACCATGGCGTGTGGACCGCCGGCATGGTGCAGGGCCTGATCCAGGACGTGCCCAGCGTCGCGCAGCTCATGGACCGCATCATGGACGATGCCAGGCAGATCATCGCCGATCGCCTGGTCCGCATCGCCGGCTGACAGGAAAAACCCGTCCCGCCGCGCACCGCGCGTCGCGCGGCGGGACGGCAAGCGAAAAGGCCGGTCTCCCTTCAGGGGTGGCCGGCCTTTTCGTTCGGGCCAGGGCGCACGCAATCGCATCTGCCGGTCATGCTGTTTGTCCTCAGCCCGTCGAACGCTTCAGGCAGATGGCCGCTGCGCGCGATGACCGGAACCGGAAACGATCGACATTAGCCCTGCCGGCCTGCAAATGGTGGCTGTTCGCGCCTGGGTTGCTCACCTGCCGTAAGTCGGCTGCACTCCGGGCCACGAAAACCGCCATTTTCATCACATCATCTGATGAAAGATCCATCCCGGGCCGAACCGTCAAACGCAGGCGCTTGATAGTTTCGAGTCCGAACGATGCGGGTAGAATATGCCGACCGATCATACTCAAGTTCGTCGTCATGACGCGCGCAGTAGGGCAATCCGGCGGAATATATGCCGCCGGATTGCCCCTTCGCGTCGTTTCGCGCGAGGCTGTACCCCGAAAGGCGCGCCGGTTCAGACCCGCGTTATCCCCGGCCAGTCGCCGATCACGATGCTCTCAATATCGGCATAGCCGCTGTTTTCGCCTTCGCTGATGCGCAGCGGCCGATCGCGCAATTCCCAGGCGCGGTTGTCGGCCAGCTTCTGCGGGTTGTTGACGTCGGTGACGCATTCGCCCTCAAGGAAATCGTTGCCCTTGAAGCTGCCGTGGATCGCGCCCTTCCACGGCATGTAGAGCGCCGGGTTCAGGCGGAAGCCCAATTCGGGGTCGATAGCCTCGATCTCGAACACGCGTTCGGTGACTTCGCGTCCCTCGCCCGCGACCAGCACATAGATCTTGCCGCTCATGACCGCCTGGTCGGACTCGCGCAGCTGCAGTTCCGGGAATACGCGCAGCACCGGCGTCTGGGTGCCGTCGCTGTCGTTGATGAACGCGGTGAAATGCTCCAGCCCGCGGTCGGGGAACTGGCGGAAATAATAGGCCAGTTCATAGAAGCTGCCGTCGGGGCGCTGAATCTGCGACACGAACCAGTTGAAATTGAAATCCTTGCCGATCTTGTCCAGATTGTTGGGAGCAAGGTCTGTGGGTTCCAGTCCCACATGTTCGCGCGTGCCCCAGCTATGGTCACGAAAGCCGAACCATTCATCGGGCTTCACCTCATGCCGTTCGCCGTCGACGATGATCCATCCCGATACGGTGCCGGGCTGATGATAGCGCACGACGTCGGACGAGTTGCGCCCATTGTCGTACATGAGGTCGCGCCCTTCGAAGAAGGTGGGCATCCGCGGGCTCCACACCAGGTCGAACTGGATCGGCTGGGCGGTGTTCTCCGCGCAGGTGATGCGCAGTTCCTCGAACGGGGTGACGATCTCATATTTCAGTGGGCCGACCTGGGTTTCGTCGACGCCCGGGCGCAGCAGGCGGCTGGCGCGGATGGTGCGCTGTTCGGTGCCGCGCATCACGCCGGCAAAGCCGTCCAGAACATTACGGTTGGTGTATTTGCCAAGGCCGAAGTTCGCCTGGAGCGCGCCGTCCTTGCGCATCAGCGTGAACCAGATCTTCTCGCACCAGCTGTGGTCTGCCGTCATCACGGTCGAATGCGTGTTCGCGATCTGGTGGTTGAGATATTCGTCCGCTCCGACCAGCGGCGCGATCGTTGGAACCTTCACCTCTTTCACATTTT
>JBFWMJ010000120.1:0-8544 GCA_050251675.1 Sphingobium sp. | reverse complement strand
TTTCGACCTGCTGGGAGAATTGCTCGGTGATGCGCTCGGCCACCGCCACCAGCAGGCTCGCCCGGTTGCGGAAATAATAGCGGATCAGCGAGGGGTGCACGCCGGTCGCGCGCGCCACCACCACCGGCGTGATGGCCGAGGGCGGGCGCGTTTTCAGCAGGTCGATCGTCGCATCGATCAGCGCATCCCGGCCGACGCTGGTATCGGCGGCGCCCTTTTCCACCGCCGCCGCCCTGGGGCGCCCCCGGCTGCGCGCACGCGCCTTGGGCTGTTCGTTGCGGGCTGATTGGGCCATATGCATCCTCTATAACAGATATACCGGACTAGCGGCCCTTGGCAGGGCGATGCAACAAGATATTAGCTCACCGATGAAATATCGAGGTATCCATGCGCGCTTCCCATCCCCCTCTTCCCCCCGCATCCGGGCCGGATCGCCTGCCGCCGCAGGATCCCGCCGACTATGACGAGGAGCAGCGCCTCGCCGCCGCCGCGCTGATCGCCAGCCCGCGCGGCGAGGTGCGCGGGCCGTTCGTGCCGATGATGCGCAGCCCCCGCCTGATGGATCGGGCGCAAAGGCTGGGCGAATTCCTGCGCTATGAATGCTCCGTCCCCGAACGGCTGCGCGAATGGGCGATCGTCGTGACCGCGCGCCATTGGACGCAGGCCTATGAATGGCATGTCCATGCCCCACTCGCCCGCAAGGCGGGCATTTCCCGCGCCGCCATGGAGGCGCTGCGCAACGGCCTCTATCCCGACACCGCGGCGGAGGACGAACGCATCGTGCATGATTTCTGCCTGGCGCTGCACCGCGACCATCGGGTGGAGGACGCCCTTTACGAGCGCACGCGCGCGCTGCTGGGCGAAAAGGGGCTGGTCGAGCTGACCGGCCTCTGCGGCTATTATGCGCTGCTCGCGATGATGATGAACATGGCGCGCACGCCGTCCCCGTCCCAATTTCCACTGCCGGAATAAGGGCGGAGGCACGGGGCGTCAGCCCGCCGGAGCGATAGCGCGCGGGTCGGGCACCTTGGGGAACTGCACGATCTCGATCAGATTGCCCTCATTGTCGCGAATGAAGCTGGCCGCGCGGCCATTGGGCAATTGCTTCAGCCAGACGATATCGACGCCCTTGGCCCGCAACATCTCGACAAAGGCGCCCACATCCGCGACGGAAAAGGCGACATGCTTGTTACCGCAGGTGCGCAGGTCGTCATCGGGCACATGCCGCTCCGCATCCGCCGCCTTGGGATGGGGCACCCGCAGCAATTCCACATGAAGCGCGCCATTGGCGAGCATCGCGATTTCCGCCGGGATGGACTCCAGCACATAGCGGCGCTGAAGGGTGAAACCCAGCATAGTCTGCCACCATTGGATCGACGCATCCATGTCGGAAACGCTGACGCCGACATGGTGAAACCATAATTCCTGCCCGTCCAATCCCTGCCCTTCCTGTCCTGCCCCCGGCCAGCCGGCACGAGGGACGCCGCCCGTCAGATCGGCTCGCGAATGCGCCGCGAGATCCGCGCGCTCAACTCCCGCTGCTCCCCGATCGGGGCCTCGGCCATTTCCAGTTCGCCGATCGCCACCGACCCTTCCAGAATGAACCGACACCGATCGTAGCGGCGTTCGGTAAAGGCGGTAAAGAGGCTCTCCACATCCTCATGCTCCCGCGCCAGTTCGCCCAGCACCACCGCATCCTCTATCGCCATGCCCGCGCCATAGCCGACATGCGGCGTCGTCGCATGGGCGGCGTCGCCCATCAGCAGCACATGCCCCCGGTGCCAGGGCGGCGGCAGCAGCAGCACCTCCAGCGGGCGGTAGTTGATGAGCGAATCCTCGTTCAGGCCGCGCGCAATGTCCACGAAATGGCCGCCGAACTGCGACAGCCGCCCGCGCAGCAGGGGCAGCCAGTCCTTCCTGTCGATCCACGGATTGCCCGGCGCGGATTCGAGGACATAGACATACATGAGATCCTGCGAGATCGGGTTGAAGCCTGCCTTGATCCCCTCGGCCGAATAGACCCAGGTGGCCGTGACATCGGCCGGGCGCGGCACCACCGCGCGCCAGCATCCCTGACCGGTGAAACGCGGATGGGGCGCATCGGGAAACACCAGCGACCGGGTCGCGGAAAAGAGGCCGTCCGCCCCGATCAGGAAATGATAGTCCCCCGCCGCGCCGTCGCTGGTGGTCGCGCGCACACCGTCGCCCTTCTCCTCCACCGCGCTGATCGAGGTGCCGGTGCGCACCTTTATCCCCGCGTCCAGCACCGCGTCCCGCATCACCGCATGCAGGCTGGGCCGCAATATGCCGCCCATATTGGGGATGCCTTCGCCGAACAGCGGCTCGGTCGCCCCTTCGCTGACCACCCGGCCCGCCGCGTCGCAGGCGCGAACCGGACCGACCGAGGCGAACCCCGCCTGCTTCACCGCATCCAGCAGACCCAGCGCGGCAAAGGCCCGCAATGCGCCGCCGTTCAGCGTCAGCCCGGCCCCCAACGCATTCCAGCCAGGGTCGATTTCAACGATTTCCGGTTTCAGGCCCGCACGATGAAGCGCCAGCGCGCTGGCCATGCCCCCCACGCCGCCGCCGACGATCAAAATCTCCTGCTTTTCCCGCATCCTGCACCATATGTCCCGATTTGCACTTGCGACGCTAGGCGTCGTTCGATGCAGGATTATCAGGCAGGGGAGGATCGGCCAGTCGGCTGGATCGTATATCAGCCTTGCGCTTCTACGCGGCTTCAATGGAGAGATAGGCCGGCGCCGGATCATCGGCGTGGCGGTCCGGCAACTGCCGGGCGATGTCGCACAGCAGGCGGGCGATCTTGCGGATCGCCAGCGTCGCGGGGCGCTGGTTCGATCGCACCAGCACCAGCAGCAGCTCCATGCCCGGTTCCACGATGTCGGCGGCGGAAAGCTGGCCCCGGCTCACTTCCTCGCGCACGGCCATGCGGCTCGTCACCGTCCAGCCCATGCCTGCCTGCACCAGCGCCTTCTGGGTGGAAAGCGGATCGACCTGGGTGGAGAAGGTGAGCGGCACCTCCAGCCGCCGCGCCGTCACCTCCACGAACATGCGCAGCGCATTGGGCGGCTTGGCCATGATCAGCGGGCGATCGGCGATGTCCGCGAAGGCGATGGTCGACCGGCTCGTCAGCGCATCTCTGGGCGGCCCGGCAAGGCACATCGGCAGGCGCAGCAACGCCTCCTCCGTGCTGGCGACGGTACCCGGCTCGCGCAGCACGAAGGCGAGGTCGATCCGCCCGGTCGCCACCTGCTCCGCCAGTTGTCCGCCGCTCGCTTCCGTCAGGTGCAGCTCGACCTCCGGGTAAAGCGCCTTGGCCTGGGCGACGAAATCGGTCGATATCCGCAGGGAAGGCAACATGCCGACGCTGACCCGTCCCACCGGGATTCCGGCCTGCCCCTTGATGTCGAGCATGATCTGCTCCGCCTCGGCGATCATCGCCTGCACGCGCGGCAGCATCGCCTCGCCCACCTCGGTCAGCGCGACGCCCCGCCCGGTGCGGTAGAAGAGGCTGCATCCGCACTGGGTTTCCAGCGCATTGATGTGGCGGCTGACGATGGGTTGCGGCCGGTTGAGGATCACCGCCGCCTTGGACAGGCTGCCCATCTCATTGACGAGCAGAAACAGCTTCCACCGCTCAAAATCCATTGCCGGCCATCCTCGATCCTGTGCTTATCGCCACATTGTGCGATAAATTCGCGAAGGATGCAATATTTCTCGAAAGGGCGGCCGGCCGCCGCGTTCAGCCGAGCGTCAATGCGCGCGCGGGCTGGAATAGATGAAGGGCTTCAGGCAGGCGATGCAGATGACCGAGATGGAGATCGCGCCCCCGACCAGATAGAAGCCCAGCTCATAGCTGCCGGTCTGGTCGCGGATGACGCCCAGCAGGATCAGGCCCGTGCCGTTGCCGATCGCGGAAGCGGCGAAGGTCATGCCGTAGATGGCGCCGAACGCCTTGAGGCCGAAATAGCGCGACACCAGATAGGCGTTCTGCCCGACCTCGCCCCCCAGCCCCAGCCCCATGAGGAACGCGCCCGGCAGCAGGATCGCGAGGTTGTTCTGGCTGTGCACGATCAGCACGCCGATCAGCGCGCTGATGAAATAGGGCAGAATGACGCGCGGCGTATTGAGCCGGTCGACGATGAAGCCCGCGGAAAACTCGCCCAGCACCACGCCCGCGAAGGCGCAGCTCATCACCGTGGTCGCGGTGCCGAGGGTCAGGCCGCGCTCCGTCAGCATCGGCACCGCATGCTGCATCGTGCCGAGCAGCGCCATCGATCCGAACATGATCGCGAAAAAGACGAGGTAGAAGATCGGCTGGCGCAGCGCCTGCGCCCGCGTCACGCCGATCTGGTCGATCGGCGCGGGCACGCCGCGCGGCACGCCATCGGGATCGACGCGCTGATCGACCTTGTGGTCCGGCGCGCGCACCAGCAGATAGACGAGCGGAAAACCGAGGCACAGGATGATCGCGGAAATGCCCAGATAGCCGCCCCGCCAGCCATAGGCGGAAATGAGCCACGCCGAAATCTTCGGCATCACCGTCTGCGCCGCGCCCGCGCCCAGGGCGACGCAGAGGCCCAGCACCAGCCCGCGATTGCGGTCGAACCACATCGAGATGATCTTCGCATAGCCGACCGAGCTGGTCAGCGTCGCGCCCACGGTCAGCAGCGCCTGCAACAGCACGAAATGCCACAGCAGGTTCATGCGGCTGAGCAGGAAGAAGGCGGCGGAAAAGACGAGGATGCCGGGCAGGATGACGGCGCGCACGCCGAAGCGGTCCATTGCCTTGCCGGCGGCGGGCAGCAGCGCGGCGTTCAGCCACAGGGCCATGGCGAGGACCAGCGAGATGCTGGTGCGGCTGGCGTTCAGCGCTTCGGGCAGAACCTTCAGGAAGTTGCTGTTGGTCGCCGCGATCATCGCGTTGGGGCCGACCATGAACCCGATCCACACGCCGAGAGCCGCCGATACGGAAGCGCGATTAAATTCGCTCGTCATGGAAAAAACCTTTTCAAGTCCTCGGAAAACCAGATCCCTTGGCCGGGATCTCTCACATTCCTCACGCCTTGCCATAGCTTTTGACCGGCTGATAGTGCGATAAATGCATAGCTGTAAAATTATCGCTATAGAGAATATTTTCTTGCCGCTGCTATCGATATGCGCCATATCCGACCCGGATATCCGCTCCCGATCGAACGGAGAGCAAGGACAAGACGCAGGAATAGAGGGAAGCTGAATGGCGATCTTGGGGATTGAAAGCGTGGTCTACGGGGTCGAGGACATGGCCCTGTGCAACCGCTTCTGGGACGATTACGGACTGACCCGGCTGGAAGGGCCGGATGACGGCAGCATCTGGGGCCTGCCCAGCGGCTCGCGCATCATCATGCGGCCGATCGGCGATCCCGCTTTGCCGCCCGCCAATTTCCCCGGCTCCGGCGTGCGGGAAACCTTTCTCGGCGTCGACACCGCGGAAAATCTGGACAGTCTCGTCCGCAAGCTGGAGGTCGACAGGGAGGTCCGCCGCGATCCCGACGGCACCGCGCACTTCATCGACCCCGACGGCAATCCGATGGCGCTGCGGGTCTGGAACAAGCGCCCGGTGCTGTGCCGCCCCGACCCCAGCAACGCGCCCGATTTCATCCAGCGCCTCAACCAGCATCGCAAATGGCGGACCCGCGCCCAGCCGCGCACGATCAACCATATCGTCTATTTCTCCGACGATTATGTCGCTGCCTATGAATTCTACCGCGACCGGCTCGGCTTCCGCATGAGCGACCACAGCAAGGCCAACGGCATCTTCGCCCGCGCCGACGGCACCTATGAGCACCACACCCTCTTCTGGCTGACGACCGCGCACAAGGGCACGAAAGGCAAGCGCGGCTATGCCCATATCGCCTTCGGTCTGGAAGACATAGACGAGGTGATGGCGGGCGCCAATTACATGCAGGACAGGGGGTGGTCGAACCAGCGCCCCTTCGCCGCCGCGCTCAACCGCCATCGCATATCCTCGGCCATCTATTATTATTTCCCCTGCCCGGCGGGCGGCGACGCGGAATATCATGCCGACACCGACTATCTGGACGACGGCTGGGTGCCCCGCGTGTGGGAAATGATGTTCGGCGCGGCGATGTGGCAGACCGAATCCCCCGGCTTCTTCGGCGACAAGGGGATCACATGGGACGTCGCGATGGACCCGGACGAAGCCTCGCTCGAAGCCTATCGCAATTTCGGCGGATAGGAAGGCGGCGGGGCCCCTCCAGGGCGTCCCCACTCCTTCGCCGTCCGGGTGGAGCATATCGATGACAGGCTGTGCATTCAGCGATTTCATCACCGAATTCCAGCGGCGGCTCGATGCCGCCGAACCCATTGGGGCGATGGCGGTCGAAAGGGCCCGGCTGATATCGCCCGGCTCCGTGCTGGAAGGCCGGGCGGCGATCGACGCCCATGTCACCGCCCGTCGCCCGGACCGGCGGGTGCGCCACGGCTGGAGCGGCCTGCGCATCCGGCGGGAAGGCGACCGGGCGGTGACCCTGTCCTATCTCGCCACCGCCTATCATGGCGATGACGCGGGCAGGCTGACGATGATCACCGTGGGCGACGTCACCGACATGCTGATCCGGGACGATGACGGTGCATGGTGTCTCGTCGAAAGCCGGTTCGATCGGATTTTCAAACAGGAATATTGAATGAGGAGGAAAGAGGATGACCGCTGAAGGCTTCAAGGGGCCGGTGCTGCGCCGGGGCCATGTGGATTATGAAAAGGCGCGCCATGCGACCGTGTGGCGGGAGAACACGCCGCTGCGTTTCCCCACCGTCATCGTGCGGGCCGAGTGCGTCGAGGATGTCGCGGCCGCCGTCAGGCTGGCGGAGGCGGAAGGGCTGTCCGTGGGCGTGCGCTCCGGCGGGCACAGCTGGACCTCGCCCCATCTGCGCGACGCGTCGCTGCTGATCGATCTGGACGCGATGCGCGACATCGAGATCGACCCGGCAACCCGCACCGCCTGGGTGCGTCCGGCGGTCAAGGGACGGCATCTCAACGACGCGCTGGCCGAGCATGGGCTGATGGCGCCGACCGGCCATCATGACACGGTCGCCTGCGGCGGCTTCCTGATGTGCGGCGGTTTCGGCTGGAATTTCCGGCATTGGGGCAATGGCTGCCGCAATGTGGTGGAGATAGAGTTCGTCAACGCGAAAGGCGAGGTGCTGATCGCCAACGACCATCAGAACGAGGAGTATTTCTGGGCCGCGCGCGGCGGCGGCGCGGGATTTTTCGGCGTCGTCACCCGCTTCCGGGTGAAAGCCTATCCGCGCCCCGCCTGCCTGCGCGCCAATGGCTATGCCTTCCCGATGGAGGTGATGGAGGAGGCGCTGCACTGGGCCTATTCGATCAAGGACACGCTGCCCACCAATTGCGAGTTCCTCGGTTCCTGGACGTCCTGGGACCCGGAAACCGGCGACTGGGCGCCGACCCGCTTCGCGCTGAGCGGCCTCATGTTCGCGGAAACCGAGGAAGAGGCCGAGGCCGTCGCCCGCATCTTCGACAGCTGCCCGGTCAAGGACAAGGCGCTGATGCGCCGCCGCAACGAGCCGACGACGCTGGAGGAACGCTATGCCGCCAGCACCATGGCCGACCCGCCGGGCTTCCGCTTCGCCGCCGACAATGTCTATACCGACCTGCCCGCCGAAAAGATCGTGCCGCTGGTGCGGGCGATGGTGGAATCGATGCCGACCCCGCGCTCCCATATCTTCTGGTGCTTCAACGGTCCGCGACCCGATTTTTCCGGCATGGCGCTTTCCGCATGGGGCGAAACCTATTTCGCCGCCTATTCGATCTGGGAAGACCCTGCGCAGGACAAGGAGATGCGGCAATGGGTCGTCGACGCGATGCGGATGCTCGATCCCATCGCCAACGGCGAAGCGCAGATGAACGACGAGAATATGGAGGCGCACCCCCAGAATTATCTGACGCCGGACAAGGCGGCAAGGCTGGAGGAACTGCGCGCCCGGCACGATCCTGACGGCCGCTTCCTGTCCTATCTGACGCCGGGCCGCTCCTGAAGGCGCGCGGAAGCAAGGAGGCGGAGATGGACAGGATCAGCCGCAGAACGCTGTTGTCGGCGGCGGGCACGGGCGGGGTGGCGATCGCGGTCCCCGCCTTCGCCCGCGCCTCCTCCGCCGCTGACCTTCCGCCGCCGGCAACGGCGCGGGATCGGGTCTGCTTCGTGATGCCGGACGTGGTCGAAGGCCCCTATTATGAAAGCCCCGCGCTGATGCGCCGCGACATTGCCGAAGGCAGACCGGGCATTCCGCTGGAAGTCCGGGTCCGGGTCGTCGATGCGTCCTGCCGTCCCCTCGCCGGCGCGCGGGTAGATTGCTGGCAGGCCGACGCTCACGGCATCTATTCCAACTATCCCCATCAGGGCGACGGGCTGGACGTTTCCACGGTGGGCGAGACGTTCCTGCGCGGCACGCAGATGACCGATCGGGACGGCTGGGTATCGTTCCGGTCCATCTATCCCGGCT
>JBFWMJ010000119.1:0-8655 GCA_050251675.1 Sphingobium sp. | reverse complement strand
TCCATTTGTTGCTGTAGCCGGCGGTCGCGATCAGACCCAGCGTGGCGCCGCACAGATCGAACGACGTGCCGCCGGAAATGGTCGCGCTGTAATTGGGCGCGACATCCTTGATGCGCTGCGCGGTGGCGTTGCTGAAACGCACCAGCTGGCCCGCGATCGCGGACGTGTCGACATTGCCCGAACTGATCCGTTCGCCGCTGGCGAAGAAATCGGCCAGTGCAGGGGGAATGTCGCGCTGGCCATTGTCGAAACCGGTCCAGTCGCTCTTGCTGCCATAATAGGTATAGCCGATCTGCGCCGTGGTTTCGGTATTGGCGCCGATGCCGCCGCTTACCGTAAGAAAGCTTTCCGCCGGCACCGCGGCCGTCGTCAGGTTGATGACGCCGCCGCCAAATTCACCCGGATAGTTGGGCGAATAGCTTTTCTGCACCAGCGAGGACGAAACGATATTGGTCGGGAACAGGTCCAGCGGCACGACACGCTTCAACGGCTCCGGGCTGGGCAGCGGTGACCCGTTGAGCAGCGCCAGCGAATAGCGGTCGCCAAGGCCGCGCACATAGACGAAACCATTGCCCACGACCGACAGGCCGGTGACGCGACTGAGCGCGCCGGCGATATTGCCGTCGCCGGTCCGGGCGATGTCCGCCGAAGACAGCACCGACACGACGGCCGGAATGTTCTGCTGAACGTTGGCGCCCCGGCGGCCGGTGACGATGATGTCCGCACCAGGAACGGAGATGTCAGGGACCGAATGGTCAGCCTCGGCGGCGGACCGCCCGGTGGCCGTCGCCGGATCAGCCTGGTTGGCCACCTGCGGATCGCTGGTGGTTGCATCGGCAGGCGCGTTCGCTTCCTGCGCGAGCGCGGCCGGCGCAACCAGCGCGGAAGAAAGAAGCAGCAGGCCCGCGAACTTGAGCGGCGTCGCCATCGAATGTCCCCTAGATTAAGTCATGTCGCATGTCGGGGCGGGATGCGGCCCAAAGGCCCCGCACCCCGCCCCGCTTGAGGTTCTGCGGCCTTAGGTGATCGGCAGAGACGTGCAGGCCCGGTTCGGGTTGCTCGTATCGTCGAACGGCGCGTAGCTGGAATTGCAGGTCCAGCCCGCATACCAGGTGTCGTTCGCGTCCTTGACGGCGCCGACATGGGTGGTCGTGTCGAAATAGCTGTCCAGCGTCTTCGCGTCGAAGGCGGTGATGCCCGTCGTTTCGTTGGCACCGTTGATGAACACCGACGTCAGCGAAGAGGTGTAGGACACATTGTTGTTGCTGTCGTTGAACAGCGCGGCGACCTGATCGGCGGTGTAGGCGGTCGCGCCGCTGCCGGAACCGATGAACCTGGTGCCGTTGCACTGCATCAGGACCGAATGCGCGGTCAGCGTGGCGCGGGTCGCGGCGGTGCCCGTCCCGTGCAGGCGGACGCATTCATTGTTCGGCGACACGAGGATGCCGTTAACCAGCGTCAGGTCCGAATTGCCGCGGTTCAGGATCGCGGCCTGGTCATTGGTGTCATTGTTGCTGCTGGCCAGCGACTGGATGGCCGTGAAATTCGCGACAATCGTGTTCTGGCGCGGCGTATCATTTTCCAGACCGTTGCTGTCGATTTCCATCAGCGCGTCGCCCTGGCCGGGACGCTGGATAAGCAGCACATGCTGGAAACGTCCCTGGACACCGACGTCGGCGTCAAGGCTGTCGTCGTCCGCGCCGGTGGCGATATAATATTTCATCCGCACCGTGCCGCCAAAGAATTCGGCGCCGTCGTCCGAGCTGTTGTGGCTCTGAATATATTCCAGCGTGGTGTCGCTGCCGGTGCCTTCAGTGGTCAGCGCCTGCAGTTCGCTGTTGGCACCCAGAACATAGCCCGAATAACGGATCTGGACATATTTCATCGTGCCCGCATTATATTTGTCGTCACGGCCGCCATAGACGGCGGCGCCCGACGCGCCTTCGGTCTGACGCTCGCAGGTGTCGGCCGCAACCGACCCACTGTTGCAGTCGGTGATGCGCGCGCGCCCCATCAGGACGACGCCGCCCCACTGGGCGTTGGACGAATCGGTGTTTAGGCCGAAGACATTGTCGCGGCTGGTGAAGATGATCGGCTTGTCAGCCGTGCCAACGGCATTGATCTTGTTGCCGCGATTGACCGCCAGCCAGGACGTACCCGTGCCAGCGACCATGATTACGCCCGGCTGGATCGTCAGCGTGACGTTGGTGTCAGCGGTCAGCGCGTCACGCGTCTGGCCCCCGATCACGACCTGAGCCGGAAGCGAGAAACCATTTTCCTTGGTGCAGCCGATGGTCGAGCTGGCCACCGGCGCATTGGTCGTCGGCGCCGCAAAGCCGCTGTCGCAACCGACGTCGACGCGGCCATCCATCTGATAGACCAAGCCGGCAATCTTCGGCAGTTCAACACTCTTGGAAATGATCGAAGGCAGCGTGCAGACGCGCCATTCGCCGGTCGGCCCCTTGATCGTGCCGTCGTCCGTCAACCCCTTGGGGTCGGCGATGGTCGGGCAACCGCTGGCCGGGGTGACCGACGCGGGCGTGGGGGTCGGCGTGGGGTTGGGGTTCGGCGTGGGGGTCGGAGTCGGGTTGATGATCACATTCCCGCCGGTCCCGGGGGAAGCGATGTCGTTGGCACCGCAGGCGCTCAGTGCAGCGCATGCGCAGCCCGCCATCAATATGGTCTGGATACGGTTAATCTTGGCCATGTCGTCTCCGCTCCGGCTGTGCCGGCTTGTGATAGGAATGCGGAGCGCCAGGGGATTTTCGATTCGGACAACGCCCCCTGTCGCCCTGGCAGGGGCAAGTAGGTGGGCGACATGACAGGCTCGTGCTTATTTGATTACAGTTTGACGTCTTTTAAATGACGATCGGATGACGATGCAAAAGGGTGACAGGTCCAGGCACGCCCGCACCCCGGACAAGGGAGGGCGCCGCAGAAGCACGCGCCCTCCATCCAGCGTCAGCGCATGGCGTAGGCCTGCGGCAGCCGCGCCAGCGCGCGACGCGCGACTTCACGCGATGATCCTTCAGTTCCGTCGGCGAGGGCCAGTTCCATCTCCGGCGCACGCTCCGCCGCATGATAGGCGACACGCGCGTCAGCGACCCTGCCAAGGCCCGCATAAGCATTGCCCAGATTGATCAGACGCGCCGAGTCCTCCATCGCGCGCGGAGGCACCGCTCGCAACTGGCGCATGGCCTGCGCGTAATCGCCCTGCATCAGCGCCCCGGCCGCGAGCAATCCTTCCCCGGCCAGATCATCGGCCAGGGCGGGAGTCGCCGCCATGGTCAGAAGAATGGCCGCCGCGCCGGCCCACATACCATGTTTTTTCATAGCCCAGTCTCCTAAAAAAACTTTCTAATCTAGTGATAAGTATTTCATTTTGATGACATGCGGACAAGGGCTTGAATGAACGGATCTTGCATATTTTATATGCCTTAATTCAATATGTTATGACATTGTCTTTATAGTGTCATAAAACTGAAATGAATTGGTCTTTTCCGGCGCAGCCGCGATTCGCGATGTATGAGGATCATGTTTCCGCTATGCCACGCGAATGCGGGACCACCCGGATGGCAGGCGATCGCCTGCCCCGAAAATGGCTGCGTGAGAAAAGGCGGAGATCAAGGTCCGGAGGGTTCTGTTGCCCGGCCCCTCCGGCGGCCGCTGGAATCCCTTCTGTTGCCCGGTGGGTCCGACCGCGTTCTTTTTGGGTAATGTCAGGCCGCGAGGCCATCAATTACGCAGCAAGAGCAAGAGCCTCGTTATCGTTGGCACTTGTAGGTTTTGAACAGTTTTACGGCTTACTCGGGCCGGGCAAAAACATCGTCTTTGAACACACGTCGATCCTAGTTCGGCCCCATCAAAAGCCCCGTATTTCCATATGGAAAGCGGGACATATGGTGGAACCGCCGGGTACTGCCCCCGGGTCCGCTGCGTCTATTCCACGACATAGTTTATCGCCATAGCCGGGCGAACCCGGCACGTCCTATATGGAACAGCCGCGCCTGTTTTTCAACCGCCTGCCCGTTTTCGATCCGTGCGCATGATTTTGCCCGGCCCGCGGTCAAAAGGGCCGCTTCCCTGCGTGCCTTTCGCGGTCTATAGCCAGCCCATGATCCTCGTCATCGACAATTATGACAGCTTCACCTGGAATCTGGTCCACTATCTCATGGAACTGGGTGCGCAGGTGGAAGTGGTGCGGAACGACGCCATTTCGGCGGGGCAGGCGCTGTCCTCCGGCGCCCGCGCCTTTCTTCTGTCTCCCGGACCGCGCACGCCCGATGATGCCGGCGTCACGCTGGACCTGGTGGCGGCCTGCGCCGACATGGCGGCGCCGCTGCTGGGCGTGTGCCTGGGCCACCAGGCGATCGGCCAGCATTTCGGCGGGAAGGTGGTGCGCGGCGGCCTTATGCACGGCAAGACATCGCCCGTCACGCATGACAGCACGGGCCTGTTCGCCGGCATTCCCTCCCCCTTCACCGCGACCCGCTATCACTCGCTGATCGTCGAAGATGTTCCCGACTGCCTGGTCGTCAACGCGACCGCCCAGGACGGGTCGGTCATGGGGCTGCGGCACAGGACCCTGCCGATCCATTCCGTTCAGTTCCACCCGGAAAGCATCGCAACCGAATATGGTCACGACATGCTAGCCAATTTCATGCGGATCGCAGGCTTGCCGGTCAAGGAACGCGCGGCAGCGTAACGCCCCAGCGGCCCGGCCGCGCGCGACACGCACCGTCGCCGCGCTCGACTTCCGCGCCCAGCCGTGATTAAGGGCACGCATGACCGACTTGCCCGATCCCGCCGTCCCGCTCGACGCCGCGGCTGCTGCCCGCGCCTTCGACCTGCTGTTCGACGCCGATCTGGCCGAAGCGGATATCGCATCCTTTCTGGTCGCCTTGTCGGACAGGGGGGAGACCGCGACGGAAATCGCGGCGGCCGCCCGCGCGATGCGGGCGCGCATGATTCCCATCGCCGCGCCGGCAGCGGCCATTGACGTGTGCGGCACGGGCGGCGACGGCCATCACACGCTCAACGTATCCACCGCCGTCAGTCTGGTTGTAGCGGCGGCGGGCGTGCCGGTCGCCAAACATGGCAATCGCGCCGCATCGTCGAAGGCCGGCGCGGCGGACACGCTAGAGGCATTGGGCCTCGACCTCGACCGGGCGGCGGAGACGGCGGAGGCGACGCTCGCCGATCTTGGCATCTGCTTCCTCTTCGCCCAGCGGCATCACCCCGCGCTCCGCCGCCTGGGCCCGATCCGCAAGGCGATCGGCCGGCGCACCATCTTCAACCTGATGGGACCGCTGGCCAACCCCGCCAATGTCCGCCGTCAACTGATCGGCATCGCCCGCCCCGCTTACGTACCCATCTATGCGCAGGCACTGGCCGAACTGGGGGTGGACCGCGCGATGATCGTTTCAGGCGATGAAGGATTGGACGAACTGTCCCTGGCCGGCGGCAACGATGTGGCCGACGTGTCGCGCGACGGGCTGATCGCGATGCGCCGGCTGTCGGCGTCGGACGTCGGCCTTCCCACCCACGGTATCGACGCGATACGGGGCGGGGACCCCGCCCATAACGCCGCCGCCCTGCGCGCTCTTCTCCAGGGCGAGCGGGGGCCCTATCGCGATGCGGTACTGCTCAATGCCGCCGCCGCCCTGGTCATCGCGGACGCGGCCGCCGATCTGCGCGATGGCGTGGAACAGGCCGCCGAAACCATCGACGCCGGGCTTGCCAATGCCCTTCTGAATTGCTGGATTGCCTATTCATGACCAACAAGCTGATCGAAATCTGCGCTACGAAGAAAGAGGAGGTCGCACGCCGCAAGGCGGCCATCACCGTTTCATCGCTGCATGCCCGCGCCGCCGAGCAAACGCCGCCGCGCGGTTTCCGCAAAGCGCTGGATCAGGCCGCGCTCACCGGCTTCGGCCTGATCGCGGAGATAAAGAAAGCCAGCCCGTCCAAGGGCCTCATACGCGCCGATTTCGACCCACCGGCCCATGCGCAGGCCTATGCGGCGGGGGGCGCGGCCTGCCTCTCGGTGCTGACCGACCAGCCTTATTTTCAGGGGCATGACGATTATCTCATGGCCGCGCGATCGGCCTGCGCCCTGCCCGTGCTGCGCAAGGATTTCATCGTCGATCCCTGGCAGGCGCTGGAAAGCCGGTCGCTGGGCGCGGACGCGATATTGATCATCGTCGCAGCGCTGGATGACGGCCAGATGCGGGAGGTTGAGGATGCAGCGCTCAGTCAGGGCATGGATGTCCTGGTGGAGGTGCATGACGAACGGGAAATGGAGCGCGCGCTGCAATTGCGATCGCGCCTGATCGGCGTGAACAATCGAGACCTGCGGGATTTTTCTGTGGATTTCGCGCGCACCTACGATCTGGTGGACAAGGCGCCTGAAGGCTGCACTTTCGTGGCTGAAAGCGGTCTGGGATCGCACGACGATCTTTCCGCCATGGCGCAGCGTGGCGTGCGATGCTTTCTCGTCGGGGAATCGCTGATGCGTCAGAAGGATATTGAAGCCGCGACGCGGCAGTTGCTGACCGCCGCCTGATCGCGCCCGGACTGGCGCACGAACCCGGAGAGGTCAGCAAAACTGTCGGAAGGCAGGCAACTGGTCATGATGCCGCTCATCCCCCATCTGGCGCTGGGGTTCTTCTTGCGGGCACTCATCTCGCGCCGAAAGCGGTACGCCCCCGGCGGCCCGCCCATCCAGCGGGGGCGAATGGAAGACGCCGCTGCCACGCGGTCGCGCGCTGTCCCGAAGGTCCATATCATCCTCTCTCGATTCGCTATGGATCAACCACTTGGCGCCCCTATCGTTCCAGCCGTTTCGCCGGGACGATGCTTGACTTCCCCATTTTCGTTTCCTATACGTTCCCCGTCCGTTCCAGAAGGTTATGTGTTCAGGGGGATCGTCGGCATGTTAACGCCCAAACAGCAGGAATTGCTGATCTTCATCCAGAATCGTCTGGATGAAGGCGGCGTGTCGCCTTCTTTCGAAGAGATGAAGGACGCGCTGGACCTGAAATCCAAATCCGGCATCCATCGCCTGATCAACGCGCTGGAAGAACGCGGTTTCATCCGCCGCCTGCCCAATCGCGCCAGGGCGCTGGAAGTGCTGAAGCTGCCCGACGCCATGCACCGCGCGCCGAAACCAGCCGCCCGGATCAAGGGACAGCCGGCGCTTGTGCTGCCGACCGCCGCCAATGACGTCATCGACATCCCGCTGCACGGCCGCATCGCGGCCGGCGCGCCGATCGAGGCGCTGGAAGGACAGAGCATGCTGTCCGTTCCGGCTGCCCTGCTCGGGTCGGGCGACCATTACGCGCTGGAGGTGTCGGGCGATTCCATGGTCGAGGCCGGCATATTGGACGGCGACTTCGCCCTGATCCAGAAAACGGATGTGGCGCGGGACGGGCAGATCGTCGTCGCCCTGATCGACGAAGCGGAAGCAACGCTCAAATATTTCCATTCCGAAGGAAAGAAGGTCCGCCTCGATCCGGCCAACAGCGCCTATTCGTCCCAGATCTACGACGCGCAACTGGTGCGCATCCAGGGCAAGCTGGCAGGGCTGTTGCGCCGGTATCATTAGGGCGCGCCAACCGTCCTTCCACGGTGACGGAAACCCCCGCCTTTGAGGTTGCCGGGCACTTTCACAATGCGACAGTGTTTTTCGCTCGTCAGAACAGACGCGAGGTAGACGTTCTGTCAAACGGTCGAACCGTGTCTGACAATCATGTGTTTGTCGGTAGGATGCGAAGAGCTGCCCGTCGGAAAGCGACCGGTTGCGGACGTTTTGACGTTTAGGAGTCTTCTCGCGTATGCGCCTTGCCGGACTTGGTCCAATATATCTCCGGAACAGCACCGATAAATAATCCTGCATCCCGAAGATGATGCAAGAAAGCCTTTGGAGACCAATCGCGCCCATCTGAAAAGTAAAAGCCCAAGGCACACAATTCTGTGGCAACTCGAGCCATAGCTAAATCGTCGGAATACGAATGACTGGCAGTGATTTGTTCGCCATCGCCGCTAAGGGTCAACCCCAATGATGTAAGCTGATCTGCAAAAGGTTTAGCGCCTTTCAAAACCCACATTCCTGGCGCTACGCCGCTGACAAACGGAGGAAGGGATGTCGACATCCCGTTTTCCTAGCTCAACCAGCGGCAGCTTCCCACCCAATATTCGCCGTTCCCGTCCCTGACGCCCGACAAACAGGCTTTTTCCGTCCTACCGGACCCGTGTGATTCTCGACAGGCGGAAAAAAGGCTGCCGGTCGGCAAGCGACCGGTTGCAGTCGTTTATTTGCTTAATCATAATGCCTGTAAGCGGACGCTCGATCTTAGCGTCCTTATGAAATGGAGGACGTGGGGGAATGTCGTCGGCTTTCATATATAATTGGATAATTCGTGGTTTTAGCCGACAGCTTATGTGGCTCTCGTTTTGCTTTCTGTCACTTATATCTCATCGCGCGGATGCCTGCATTATCTTTAGAGATTTTGATCTCAACTTAATTACGAAAACGGATTCGATATATGTAGGGACAGTAAAAAAGTTCGAAATCATAACCTACGAAGACGTATTTGGAAATACGCTGGGATATGGCATGATAGACTTTTTGATAAAAAGGACCCTCAAAGGAGC
>JBFWMJ010000118.1:0-8663 GCA_050251675.1 Sphingobium sp. | reverse complement strand
CGGTCAGCAGCAGGTCGAACCGGTCGGACCGGACATGGGGCAGGGCGTCGATACCCGTGGCGACGGACACCACCTCATAACCCGAACGTTCCAGCGCGCGCGCCAGATAGTGCCGCATGCTTTCGTCATCTTCCGCCAGCAGGATACGAGTCATGGCCCCCAGATATCTCCCTTCGGCCCCCCGGCCGGTCCTGCCGCGCACGGGCGTTTAGCGGGTGGTGCGGCCAATGGATATATGCGAAAGACGTTAAATATTATCCAGCCGGGCAACTGTTCCGCGCCGGTGCGGGAAAGGAGCATCGTTGGACATAGCTGCGCCTCATGCTCCGGCCGAACGTGTCGTCGCCTATGACCGGTACGGGCCGGACGTCCCCGCAACGCCCGTCATCGTTTCCATCCCCCACGCCGGACGCGTTTATGCGCCGGCTCTCATGTCTGATGCGCGCGTCGGGCCGGACGTGCTGCGGCGGCTGGAGGACCGGTGGGTCGACCTGCTCGCGCACCGGCTCATCGCGGGCGGTTTCGCGGTGCTGGTCGCGCGAACGCCGCGGGCGTTCATCGATCTCAATCGGCATGAACGCGAAGTCGATCCGGCAATGATCGCCGGCCTCCCGCGTGACGTGCCGCTGCACAGCAGCGCCAAGCTGCGTGGCGGGCTGGGCCTGGTGCCCCGGCGGTTGCCCGGCGCCGGCGATCTGTGGCGCGGGCCCTTGCCCTGGCCGGCCATCCAATGGCGGATCGACATGCTGCATCGCCCCTATCATGCGGCGATCACGCGCCTGATGCTGGCTGCGCGGCGCGCCCATGGGCATGCCATATTGGTCGACCTGCATTCCATGCCGCCACTGTCCCCCCCGGCGCCCGGACGGCGGCCGCCGGGTCTGGTACTGGGCGACCGTTTCGGCCGCAGCGCGGCGGATCGGCTGGTCCAGATGGCGTCTGATGTCGCGACCGGGCACGGCGTGGTGGTCGGCCATAACCATCCCTATGCCGGGGACCATATGCTGGAGCGGCACGGGCGTCCCGCGCAGGGGTGTCATGCCCTGCAACTGGAGGTCGATCGGTCGCTGTATCTCGACGCGGCGCTGGATGCGCCGGGGCCGGGGCTGGCGGGGACGATGGCGATGGTGACGGCGATCGGCGAGGCGCTGGCCTGCGAACTGCCCCGGGCGGTGCCGGCCATGGCGGCCGAATAGGTTCGTCAGCGCGCGTCGCCGATCACCGCCCGCGCGCCGGCGACGCTCAGATGATGCGAGTCGAAATAGAGCGGCCGGCCGTCCCGTATGATCGCGCAGCTGTGCGCGTCGCACAGTGACGTCATCGGATCGATAACGCGCACGCCCCGGCGTTCCCAGCGGGCGAACAGCGCGCGCAGGTGGACGGTCCGTGCCTCCACCGCGGCGCGGTCGATGCCGGTGGCGTCGCTCAATTGCCCCCTCTGGGCGAGATGGGCGAGATGGCGCGGCACGTCGAAGGGTTGGGGCGGCACGCCGCCGATCAGCACGACATGTTTGCCGCTGTCCCGCAGGGCGGCGATGGTGCGGTCCAGTTGCGCCACGAAGCCCGGCGTATCAAAGGTGCCGTTCGCCCAGAAGGCGGCCAGATAGACATGGCGAATGCGGGCATCGGCCCGGATCGCGTCGAAGGTCGCCTGATTCGATCGGATGCAGCGTGGGTCCTTGGGCGCGTCATAGCCCAGTACCGGCGGGCAACTCGAAGTCGTCCGCTGGATGAGCGCGCGGCCATGGACGCGGGCGTCGAGAGACAGGGCGTGCGCCAGTTCCACGCCATGGCTGTCGCCCCACAACAGGGCGTCGGGTGGCACCGGCGCGCCCAGCACGCACGGCGTGGCATCGCGCATGAACGTGTCGTGGCAGGCCTTGCGATCGGGGCTGACGTCCTGCTTCCCCGCCGCCAGCGTCAGCACCTGCGCCGAAAAGCGCTGCGGCCAGCTGCCGGCGGCGATCATCGCGCCCGACAGCAGGCACAGCGCCGCCATGGACAGTCCGGTCATCAGGAAGATGCGCCGGGCCGGGATACGCCGGGAGTCGCGGAACGGCCTTTCCACGAAACGCCAGGACAGGATGGCGGCAGCCAGCGATGCGCCGATCACGAGGATGCGCGTCGTCCCGCTGAGCGGCATGTCGGTCGCATATTCGGTGAAGACGATCAGCGGCCAGTGCCACAGATACAGGGAGTAGGAGATGAGGCCGATGCCCACCAGCGGCGGCAGGGACAGCAGCCGGCCGGCGCTGGTGCCCGGCGCGCAGTGGATGAGGGCCGCGGCGCCCAGCACCGGCGCCAGCGCCGTGACGCCGGGGAATATCGTATCCCGGCTGTACAGGGTGACGGCGGCGGCGATGGCGGCGATACCTGCCCAGGCGACCGCCTCCCGCGCCCAGCGTTGCCTTATGGCCGGCACAGCGCCCAGCGCCAGCAGCGCGCCGGCGAACAGTTCCCATGCGCGCGTCGGCAGCAGGTAGAAAGTGAAGCCGCTGGTGTCGCGTTGCAGGGCAATGGCAAGGACCAGCGACAGGGCGGTGATGGCGGCGATCGCCATTGTCCGCCAGCCCGGCGCCCATCGGGCGAGCAGCATCAGCAGAATGGGAAGGCCGATATAGAATTGCTCCTCCACGGCGAGCGACCAGGTGTGGAGGAGCGGTTTGACGTCGGCGCCCCCCGCGAAATAGCCTGTATCGGTGAAGAACCAGAGGTTTGATGCGAAGAGGGTGGCGGCCAGCGCGGATTTGGGCACGCCATCAATGTCGCCGGGCAGATAGAGCCAGGCGGAGACCGCCAGCACGGCCAGGATCGTCAGGCTGAGCGCGGGAATGATCCGGCGGAAGCGGCGCTCGTAGAAGCGGATGAGCGAGAAGCGGCCCTCATCGACCTCCCGCGCGATGATGCCGGTGATCAGGAAACCCGATATGACGAAGAAGATGTCGACGCCGACATACCCGCCGCCAAAGCCGGCGACATGGGCGTGGTAGAGCAGCACGGGCACGATCGCCAGTGCGCGCAACCCGTCTATGTCGCGGCGATAACGCGCGGTCGCGCCCGTCGGCGCCCCCGTATCCGGCGGTGAGGCAATCCCATGCATGTCACCGCCTTACCGGCAAAGCCCTGCCAATTGCTTTACGCGGCCGCGCGCCGTTCCTTCAGTTCCTCGTTCAGCATTTCCGCGAGCAGGAATGCCAGTTCCAGGCTCTGCGCGGCGTTGAGCCGCGGGTCGCAATGGGTATGATAGCGGTCGGCCAGCCCCTCATCGGTGATGGCGATGGCGCCGCCGGTGCACTCCGTGACGTTCTGGCCCGTCATCTCGCAATGGATGCCGCCGCCGAAGCTGCCCTCCGCGCGGTGCACGGCGAAGAAGCCGCGCACTTCGGCCAGAATGCGCTCGAACGGCCGCGTCTTGTACCCGTTCGCCGCCTTGACGACATTGCCGTGCATCGGGTCGCAGGACCAGACCACCGGATGCCCTTCGCGCTGGACGGCGCGGACCAGCCGGGGCAGGCCGGCTTCGATCTTGTCATGGCCATAGCGGGTGATGAGCGTCATCCGGCCCGGTTCGCGCGCGGGGTTCAGCGTGTCCAGCAGGCGCAGCAGCGCGTCCGGTTCCAGGCTGGGCCCGCATTTCATGCCGATCGGATTGCCGACGCCGCGCAGATATTCGACATGGGCCGACCCGTCGAACCGCGTACGGTCGCCGATCCACAGCATATGGGCCGACAGCGCATACCAGTCGCCGGTCAGCGAATCCTGCCGGGTAAGGGCCTGTTCGTACGGCAGCAGCAGCGCTTCGTGGCTGGTGTAGAAGCTGGTCCCGCCCAGTTGCGGCACCGTTTCCGGGCTGAGGCCGCAGGCGCGCATGAAATCCAGCGCCTCGCCAATGCGATCGGCCATCTGCTCGAACTTGGCCGCCCACGGGCTACGCCCCATGAAATCCAGCATCCAGCGGTGCACGCTGTCCAGGCTGGCATAGCCGCCCGTGGAGAAGGCGCGCAGCAGGTTCAGGGTCGCGGCCGACTGGTTATAGGCCTGCACCATCCGCTGCGGATCAGGTTCGCGCGCCTCCGCGGAGAAGGCGATGTCGTTGATGTTGTCGCCGCGATAGCTGGGCAGTTCCACGCCGCCGACCGTTTCCATGTCGGCCGACCGGGGCTTGGCGAACTGGCCCGCCATGCGGCCGACCTTTACCACCGGCAGCTTGGACGCGAAGGTCAGCACCACGGCCATTTGCAGCAGGACACGGAATGTGTCGCGGATGTTGTTGGGATGGAATTCCGCGAAGCTTTCCGCGCAATCGCCGCCCTGCAACAGGAATGCCTCCCCGGTGGCGACCTTGCCCAGGTCGGCCGTGAGGTTGCGCGCTTCGCCCGCGAAGACGAGCGGGGGGAAACTGCCGAGCTGGGCCTCCGCGCGGTCGAGTGCCGCGCCGTCCCGATAGACGGGCATCTGAATGCCCTTTTGGCTCCGCCAGCTTTCCGGCGTCCACTTCGCCGCCACGGCCCTCACTCCTTCACAAACATATAAAAATAGGCGCTGCCCCTACGCGTCTCCGGGCAGGAAGGCAAGCAAAGGTCAATATGGGGAAGCGGACGCCCGGGTCCAACAGAGACGTTCGATCAGCGTGATCGAAAAGATCGACAGAGGGACCGCGCGCCGCGGATCAGAGCGAAAGCCGCCAGTCCCATCCCAGCGGATCGCCGTCCATCACCTCCACCCCGCGTGCGAGCAGTGCGTCCCGGATCGCGTCGGAGGCGGCGAAATCCTTGTCGGCGCGGGCCGCGCGGCGCCGCTCCAGTTCCGCCTCTACTTCCTCCGGCGTGATCGCGCTCTCCTTCGGCCGGATGCGCAGGTCGCCGCGCGTGAGGGTCAGCAGATTGAGCCCCAGCACCTGATCGAACGCCGCGATCAGGCACAGCTTTTCGTCCACCGGCACTTTCTTGAGCGCGATCGCTTCCTCCAGCAGGGGCAGGGCGCGGGGAGTCATGAGGTCGTCGGCGATCGCCGCGTCGAACTGTTCCAGCAACGGCACCAGCCGGGGATGAAGATTGGCGCGCAGAAACGCCAGCCGCGGCGATTGCCAGGTCACGCCCTCGGCCCGGGCCTTGAGCGCATCCACCCCCATGACCAGCCGTTTGAGCCGGGTCAGTGCCGCCGCCAGTCCTTCCCCGCTGAATTCCAGTTCGCCGCGATAATGCGCGCCCAGGCACAGCAAACGGTAGGCCAGCGGATGCACGCCCGCGTCGATCAGTGAGAAGAGCGTG
Source organism: Sphingobium sp. (assembly GCA_050251675.1). Lineage (GTDB taxonomy): Bacteria > Pseudomonadota > Alphaproteobacteria > Sphingomonadales > Sphingomonadaceae > Sphingobium. The sequence goes on along the minus strand of JBFWMJ010000118.1, from coordinate 3,393 downwards.
GTGAAGCTGCCGCTGGACTTGCTCATCTTGCCCTGCCGGTCGACCAGGAAATTATTGTGCATCCACCAGCGGGCGCCGGTGAAACCGGCTTCGGCGCCACCCGCCCCGGTGCAGCCGCAATAGGCCTGGTTCTGCGCGATCTCATTGGGGTGATGGATCTCGCGATGGTCGATGCCGCCAGTGTGGATGTCGAACGGGTGGCCCAGCTTCGCCTGCGACATGACCGAACATTCAAGGTGCCAGCCGGGCGCGCCACGGCCCCACGGACTGTCCCATTCCATCTGGCGCTGCTCGCCCGGCGGCGACGTACGCCAGATCGCGAAGTCCGATGGATTGCGTTTGCCCGCGACGGGGTCGATCCGCGCATGCGCCGCATCGTCCCGCCCGCCGGCCAGCGCGCCGTAATGGGGCACGGAACTGCTGTCGAAATACAGGCCGCTGTCGAGCTGGTAGCAATGGCGGTCCGCGATCGTCCGCGCGAATTCGATCATCTGCGGCACATAATCGGTCGCGACCGTCCATTCGGTCGGTTCCATGATGTTGAGGTCGCGGATATTCTGCTTGAACGCATCGGTATAGTGCGCCGCAATGTCCCAGATGCTCTTCGCCTGCGCGCGGGCGGCCGCTTCCATCTTGTCATCGCCGGCGTCCGCGTCAGACGTCAGGTGGCCGACATCGGTGATGTTGATGATCTGGGTGACGGCATAGCCCTTCCACAGCAGCGTGCGGCGCAGCGTGTCGACGAACATATAGGCGCGCAGGTTGCCGATATGGGCGTAGTTGTAGACGGTCGGTCCGCAACTATAAACGCGCGCATGCCCCGGGTCGATCGGCGTGAAGGGTTCGACCGCGCGGGTCAGGCTGTTGAACAGGCGCAGGGGGGCGTCGCTATGCTGGGCGTCGGACATGGCGCAGCGATGACGCCAGAGCGGAGCGGGGTCAATAGCGCGGCGGGCCAAAGCCGTGCAGGGGCGGGCTTCGCGGGGCGGTGTGACCTTGTCGGGGCCGGGCTTTTCAGGGTGAGGGGGTGTCTGCGTGCGGGAAGTATTGTAACAAATTGTTTCTGTTTCATCCCTCCCTTGCGCAGCAGCGTTCGATTGCCAATATTACGGGCGCGGGCCGGGCCCCTCTGGCGGCTGGTATTGATCCAGCCGTGATGTCGGACCGCATCGAGTGTGCTCGGTGCAGGTTCGGGGATATACGCTTTGCCCCCTATGAAGCGCTCCTCTGAAGCCGCCCCGGGCCACTCGATCCACTGTTTAAGGATGGAGTTTTAACGCCGTGAACAATCCCGTACGCATGCCGGGCTATGGCGCGAGCCAGGCGGCGCAGACCGACGCCGGCCTGCGCGCGCACATGCTTGGCGTTTTCCGCAACATGGGGCTGGGGCTGGTCCTGACCGGCCTTGTCGCCTTCTTCGTCGCCGGCACGCCGTCGATCGCTGCCGCGATATTCGGCACACCGCTCAAATGGGTCGCGATGTTCGCGCCGCTGGCCTTTGTGTTCTTTTTCAGCTTCCGCATCGAAAAGATGACGACCGCTGGCGCGCGCATGGCCTTCTGGGCCTTTTCCGCCGTGATGGGCGTGTCGCTGGCCAGCATCTTCCTGGTGTTCACCCAGGCCAGCATCGCCCAGGCCTTCTTCTCGGCCGCGGTCATGTTCCTCGCCATGGCGCTGTGGGGCTACACGACGCAGCGCGACCTGACGAAGATGGGCAGCTTCCTGATCATGGGCCTGATCGGCGTGCTGGTCGCCAGCCTCATCAACATCTTCATCGGTTCGTCCGCATTGCAGATGGTGGTGTCGATTGTGGCGGTCGTCGTGTTCACGGGCCTGACCGCCTGGGATGTGCAGCGCATCAAGTCCGACTATTTCCACTATGCCGGGCATGAGGTGGCGGAGAAGATGCAGGTGATGGGCGCGTTGTCGCTCTATCTGAACTTCGTCAACCTGTTCCAGGCGCTGTTGCACCTCACCGGCGAGCGGGAATAGGGCCGGAAAAGGTCGGCCTCCCGCTGTGTGCTCGCGCATAGCGGAGAGGGGCTGATCAGAGGAGGCCGGGCGGAGGGAACTGGCCCGCCTGTGCCGGCCTGACGGCATTATTCGGGGGAGGGCGTCGCGGGGCGGCGTCCTCCCCTGTTTCGTTACGGTTTCACCGCTTCAATGGGCCGCGCCCCAGCTGGGGCCGGTGCCGATCTCTACCCCCAGCGGTACGCTCAGCGTGACGATCGGTTCGGCCGCATTGGTCATGACGGCGCGGATCACCGCGCTGGCCGCCTCCACATCCCCTTCGGGCAGTTCGAACACCAGCTCGTCATGCACCTGAAGCAGCATGCGTACACGCGGCAGTCCGGCTGCCGCCAGCGCCGGTCCCATGCGGGCCATGGCGCGCTTGATGATGTCGGCGCTGGTGCCCTGGATCGGGGCGTTGATGGCGGCGCGTTCCGCGCCCTGCCGTTCATGCTGGACCGACGCCTTGATGCGCGGGAACCATGTCTTGCGCCCGAACAGCGTTTCGGTAAAGCCGCTCGCGCGCGCCTTTTCCAGCGTTTCGGTGATATAGACGCTGATGCCGGGAAACCGCTCATGATAGCGGCTGATCATGTCCTGCGCTTCATCCGCGCCGATTTCCAGCCGGGTGGCGAGCCCCCAGCGGGAAATGCCGTAGAGGATGGCGAAATTGATCGTCTTCGCCCGCCCGCGCGTGTCGCGGTTCACCTCCCCGAACAATTCCATGGCCGTTCGGTTATGAACGTCCTCGCCGGCCGCGAACGCGTCCTTCAACGCCGGCACGTCGGCCATATGCGCGGCCAGCCGCAATTCGATCTGGCTATAGTCGGCGGCCAGGATGACATTGCCCGGTTCCGCGACGAAGGCGTGCCGGATCTGGCGACCGATCTCCGTTCGGATCGGGATATTCTGAAGATTGGGGTCGGTTGACGACAGGCGGCCCGTCTGCGCGCCGGTCAGCGAATAGCTGGTATGGACTCGGCCGGTATCGGCGTTGATCTGCTGTTGCAGGGCGTCGGTATAGGTCGATTTCAGTTTCGACAATTGCCGCCAGTCGAGGACGAGGCCGCAAATCGCCGATCCTTCCGCCTTCAGCTTCTCCAGCACGGTGACGTCGGTGGAATAGGCGCCGCTCTTGCCCTTCTTGCCGCCCTTCAGCCCCATCTCCTCGAACAGCACGGTGCCAAGCTGCTGCGGCGAGCCGATGGTGAAGCTGTGGCCGGCAAGGGCGTGGATTTCCGCTTCGAGGCCCGCGATCGATTGCGAGAAGCTGCCCGTCAGGCGGGACAGGGCGTCCCGGTCGACCTTGATGCCGTGGCGTTCCATGCCCGCGACCTCGGGGATCAGCGGCCGGTCCACAAGCTGATAGATGCGCGTCGCACC
>JBFWMJ010000117.1:0-8750 GCA_050251675.1 Sphingobium sp. | reverse complement strand
ATCAGGTGGAGCTGCGAAAAGAGCCGTACCTCCGTCCGGCTCACCCGGCGCGCCAGATGGTGCGGCCCGATCAGGCCGGGATGCGTCAGCCCTGCCGCGGCGCCCATTTCCGCCAGCGCGGCCAGTGTGTTGCGGTGGAAATTATGCACGCGTTCCGCCTTGTCGGACACCACCAGCGCGCGCTGCCGGGCCGGGTCCTGTGTGGCGACGCCGACCGGGCAACGGTTCGTATGGCAGGAAAGCGACTGGATGCAGCCCAGTGCGAACATGAAGCCGCGGCCGGCATTGGTCCAGTCGGCGCCGAGCGCAAGGACGGCGGCGATGTCGAACGCACTGGTGATCTTGCCCGCCGCGCCGATCCTGATCTGGCCGCGCAGATTGGCGCCGACCAGCGTATTATGGACGAACAGCAGCCCTTCGCGCATCGGCAGGCCGATATGGTCGGTAAATTCCAGCGGTGCGGCGCCCGTGCCGCCTTCGCCCCCGTCGACGACGATGAAGTCGGGCACTATTCCCGTTTCGCGCATCGCCTTGACCATGCCCATGAATTCCCAGGGATGGCCCACGCACAGCTTGAACCCCACCGGCTTCCCCCCGGAAAGCTGGCGAAGGCGTCCGATGAACGTCATCATCTCGATCGGCGTGGAAAAAGCGCGGTGACGGGGCGGCGAAACGCAATCCTCGCCCATCGGCACACCGCGCGTCACCGATATTTCGGCCGTGACCTTGTCCGCCGGCAATATGCCGCCATGCCCCGGCTTCGCGCCCTGGCTCATCTTGATTTCGATCATCCTGACCTGTGGGTCGGCGGCCTGTTCGGCGAAACGGGCCGGATCGAAATTGCCGTCGGCGCCGCGGCATCCGAAATAGCCCGAGCCGATTTCCCAGATCAGGTCGCCGCCAGCCTCCCGATGATAGGGGCTGATGCTGCCTTCGCCCGTATCATGTGCGAAACCGCCCATTTTCGCACCCTTGTTCAGCGCCCGGATCGCGTTGGCGCTGAGCGAGCCGAAGCTCATGGCGGAGATGTTGAAGAGGGAGGCGCTGTAGCGCTGCGTGCACTGGTCGCTGCCGATTTGCACCCTGAAAGTCGCCGGGTCTGCCGCGGGAACGGGCCGTGCCGAATGGGCGATGAATTCATAGCCGTCCGCATAGACGTTCTGGAGCGTGCCGAAGGCCCGTTCGCTGCCCTCATTCTTCGCGCGCGCATAGACGAGCGCCCGCTGGCTGCGGGAAAAGGGCGTCTGGTCGGCGTCGCCCTCAATCAGATATTGGCGGATTTCCGGCCGTATATCCTCGAACACCCACCGCAGGCGGCCGATGACGGGATAGTTTCGGCGCACCGAATGCAGCGGCTGCGCCAGGTCGTACAGCCCGATGAGGGACAGCAGGGCGCTGGCGAGGAACAGGGGGATCGCCCATATGGCGGGCAGGTAATAGCCCGCCACGAAGGCGGTGATCAGGCAGAGCGCGAGAACCGTGAATCGGGTGAATATCACGTCTGCTCCTCCTTATGGACCGGGTTGGGCAGGGGGGTGGCCTCCCACGGCGCCGAAGGGCGCGTTTTCAGATAGCCTGTCATAGCCATGCGACACATCCCCTCCCATCGGCGCCCGTCATATTCGGAGGCGCATTTGTCCAGAATCGACCATAACACCCTTGCCTGAGCGTTGATGAGATGCCGATATCGGTCGTCATCGCCGACGCGTGTCAGACATAGCAGAAGGCCGGGCTGCTGCGCGGGCATCACGGCACGCCGCGCTGCCCGGTCGAACCGGGGGAAAAAGCCGGTCGCAAGCCGGGTTTCCGAACGCATCCGCTTCTCTTTTCCCTGGCTCGGCATGGGACAGGACGGCTTCAAGGTTCGCCGATGGGTGCCGGGGCGTCGTCCGGCACGTCCGCGCCCGCCCGGCGGTCGCGATACAGCGCGGCGCGGGCGAGCAGCACGAGCGTGACCGGTGTGGTCAGCGTGACGAACACCGCGATCAGCACTTCATGGACGACCGGCCGTCCCTGCAACACGGAAAAGCAGGTGATCGATGCGATCAGGATGCAGGCCGTGCCCATGGTCGGGCCCAGCGTGGGGGCGTGGACACGTTCATAGAATGTGCCGAGCTTGAGCAGGCCGACGACGCCGATCAACGTGATCGAAGCGCCCAGGAGGACGAGAAATCCCACGATGATCGCCGCCCATAGCGGCAGGTCGGGCGCCTGTATCATTCGATCACCTCTCCGCGCATCAGGAATTTCGCAAGCGCCACGGTGCCGGCAAAGCCCAGCAGGGCGATGACCAGCGCCGCTTCAAAGAACAGGGTGCGGCCGGTCTGGATGCCATAGGTCAGGAGCAGCAGCATCCCGGCCACCTAGAGCGCATCGAGGCCGAGCACCCGGTCCTGCGCCCGTGGTCCGCGCAGGACACGCAGGGCGGCGCCCGCCATGGCCATGCCGAGAAGAATCTGCGCGGCGGTGATGGCCAGCGCCAGGAAAAGCGCGATCACTCGAAAATCTCCATCAAAAGCTTCTCATAGCGATTCTTGATCAGCGTGACCCACTCGCTCTCGTCTATCAGGTCGAGGACGTGAATGAGGATGCAGTGCCGTCGCGCGTCATGTTGAAGCCAGAGCGTGCCGGGCGTTGCGGTGATGATGAGCGCCAGCACCGCTAAGCTGTAGGGATTGCGAAGGTCGGTCGGCAGTTCGATAAAGCCGGATTTACGTTCGCGCGGGGAGAAGAGCACGATCCTGGCAACGGCCACATTGGACCGGGCGATGTCCGCGACGACAAGGCCGATCAGCTTCAGCATCGCCTTGCCGAAGCGGACGCGGGGCGGTTCCGGCACCAGCAGCAGCATCACGCGCGAAACGATCAGGCCGATCGCGGCCCCCAGCAGGACATGCCCCGGCGAAAAGCCGGTGAGCAGGACCCACATGGCGAACAGGGCGGTCGCCAGAACGGGAAAAGGAACCAGGCGACGCATCATGGCGCGACCTCCCCATTCCCGGCGGGTCCGTTCCCCGCCGGCAGCGCGGTCAGCACCGCTTCGAGATAGCTGGTGCGATCCATGAGCGAGGCGGCCGTCGCCTCGATATAGCGGAAGGCCGGGCCCGACCAGATCATCAACGCCAGACAGGCCGACAGCAGGACCCCGATCGGTACGACCTCGATTACGCTCAGCCGCGCCGGCGATTCGTCGGCGGGCGTCCAGATAAGGTCGATGCCGGCGCGGGTCAGCGAAATCATCGTGGCGAGGCCGGACAGGATGATGAGACCGATGAGGATCCAGGTCGTCGGCCCGAACGTGGCGTCGTGGAACAACGCATCGATGATGGCGAATTTCGCGATGAAGCCCGATAATGGCGGCAGCCCGGCCAGCAGCAGGGTGCAGAAGATGAATCCTCCCCCCAGCACGGCGATCGTGCCCGGTATGACGATGCCGATCTCGTCGCCTTCTTCCTCGACCGCGCCGGTATATTCATCGTCGAACACCGGCTCGGCGATGCCCACGATCATATCCTCCTCGTCGGCGTTGCGTTCGACCGGCTCGATGATCAGGTAAAGCGCGCCCACGGCCAGCGTGGAACTGGCGAGGTAGAAGATCATCGCCGCTGTCAGCGCTTCCCCCCCGATGCCGATCGCGGCCAGCAACGTACCGGAGGAGACCAGCACATAATGGCCTGCGACGCGGGAAAGCGTTCTTGTCGCCAATATGCCCAGCGTGCCGAACAGCATGGTCGCAAAGCCGCTCCAGATCAGCCATTGGTCGGCGAAATAGGCGGCATCGCCGGATGATGCCCCGAACAACAGCGAGGACAGGCGCAGGACAATGTAGATACCGACCTTCGTCATGATCGCGAAGATGGCGGCCACCGGCGGCGCGGCGGCGGCATAGGTGCGGGGCAGCCAGAAGCAGAGCGGCCAGCTGCCCGATTTCACCAGGAACGCGATCCCCAGGATTGCCGCGCCCGCCTCCAGCAGCATGAGGTCGGATGCCGGCACGGTCGGAATGCGCTGGGCCAGGTCGGCCATGTTGAGCGTACCCGTCACCGCATAGATCATCGCCACGCCGATCAGGAACAGCAGTGATGTCGCGATGTTGATGGTGATGTAATGCAGGCCCGCTTTCGTCCTTTCCGCGCCTGTTCCATGGAGGATGAGGCCATAGGACGCGGCCAGCAGCACTTCAAAGAACACGAACAGGTTGAAAATGTCGCCCGTCAGGAATGCGCCGTTGACGCCCGCCAGCAGCAGCAGGAACAGGGCGTGGAAACGCGGGCCGGACCGGTCCCACCGCGCCAGCGCATAGAAAAGCGCGGTAAAGCCGAGCACGCTGGTCAAAAGCAGCATCAGCGCCGACAGGCGGTCGGCGACGAGCACGATCCCGAACGGCGCCGCCCAGTTGCCGACCAGATATGTCCTTGGCCCGTCGCCGCCAGCCCCAAGGCCGCCGTCGGCCTGCCAGATGAGCAAGGCGGCGATGATTGTCAGCGCGGCGGTGGTGCCCAGGCTCAGCAGCCGTTTCACCGTCCGCCGACGTTCATCGAACGCCAGCATCAGGGCGCTGGCCGCGATCGGCAGCAGGATCGGCGCAACGATCAGATGGTCCATCCAGCCGCTCATTGTCCGTCTTCCTCCTCGCCGTCGACATGGTCGGTGCCGGTGACCCCGCGCGCGGTCAGCAGCACGACCAGCAGCAGGGCGGTGGTCGCGAAGGAAATGACGATGGCGGTCAGCACCAGCGCCTGCGGGACGGGGTCCGCATAAAGCGCCGGGTCGACGACATCCTTGCCGACGATCGGCGGCGCGTCGGAACGCAGCCGTCCGGCGGCGACGATGAACAGGTTCACGGCATAGGACAGCAGCGACAGGCCCAGCACGACCTGGAAGGTGCGCGGCCGGAACAGCAGCCAGAGGCCCGAAGCGGTCAATATGCCGATGGCGATGGCGAGTACGGCCTGCATGCTCATATCTCCCCCCGCTCTTCGCTGGCAGGTTCGGCGTCAGGCTGTCTGGTCCGCGGCGTGCGGACCGATTGGTGTGCGAGGGCGATGAGGATGAGCACCGTGGTGCCGACGACCACCGCGAACACGCCGATGTCGAACAGCAGCGCGCTGGCCAAGGGAATGTCGCCGATCAGCGGCACGCTCAGGTAACGGAAATGCGTCGTCAGGAAAGGATAGCCGAACAGCCACGCGGCCATGCCGGTGACCGCCGCCAGCAGCAGGCCAGTGCTTATCCAGCGGACCGGCAGTATATGGAGGCGGGCTTCGACCGACCGCGTTCCGCTCGCCATGTACAGCAGGATGATCGCGATCGACGCCGTCAGGCCGGCGCCGAAACCGCCGCCCGGCAGGTCGTGGCCGCGCACGAGCAGGTAGAGCGCGCAGGTGATGATGACCGGAAACAGCCATTCCATGATCACGCGCGGGACAAGCAGATAATGGGCTACGGTGTCGCCGCGTTCCCGGTCGTCACGATCATCGTCGAAGCGGTTCTGGATCTTTTGCTGGTCGGGCAGTCCGACGCTTTCGGCGGCGGGTCGGAAGCGCCTGAGCAGACTGAACACCGTGAGCGCCACGATCGACAGCACGCTGATTTCGCCAAGCGTGTCGAATGCGCGGAAATCCACCAGGATGACGTTGACCACATTGGTGCCGCCGCCGCCCGGATAGGCGTTTTCCATGAAGAAACGCGAAATGCCTTCCGTCGGCGGACGGGTCATGATCGCATAGGCGATCGCGGCGACGCCGCCGCCGCCGATCGCGGCGAGCAGGAAATCCCCTCCGCGCCGCAACCTTACGCTGACCGGCTTGGACCCTTCCGGCCAGAAATCGGGCCGGCGCACCGGCAGCCAGCGCAGGCCGAGCAGCAGCAGCACGAGCGTCACCGTCTCAACCAGCAACTGGGTAAGGCCAAGATCGGGCGCGGACAGCCAGATGAAGCTGATGCAAGTGGCAAGCCCCGCCACGCCGACCATCATCAGCGCGGCCAGGCGATGGAATTTGGCCTGGGCGGCCGCGTAGATCGCGCTTGCCCCGCCGACTATCCAGATGATGGCGAATATGGGGTCGATCAGCGTGCGGGGCAGCGGCCCCGTGCTGTAGCCCAGACTGATGAAGGGCAGCGCGCCCGCGACGATGGCGGTGACGATGAGAAGGCGCAGCTGAACCTGCAGGCGTTGCGTCCCGGCCAGCCGGTACACGGCGCGCGCGCCGTCTATCAGCGCGGCCAGCACGGCTTCAAATGTCCGCCGTCCTTTCAGCCGGCCGATGACCGGCGAGTTGGTCATCGCGTTCAGCCGTCCACCGAAGAGCCGATAAAGCAGTATGCCGCCCAGCAAAGCGAGGGTGCTCATCAACAGGGGCATGGTCACGCCGTGCCAGACGGCAAGGTTGTAGGCGGGCGTGCTGTCGCCCAGCACCGAACGCGCGGCGATGTCGAGCAGCGGTCCGATGGTCACCGCCGGGAAGACGCCCACCAGCAGGCAGATAAGCACGAGGATTTCGATAGGCAGGCGCATCCAGTGCGGCGCTTCGGCCGGTTGACGGGGCAGGTCGACGGGGGGCGGGCCGAAGAAGGTCTGGTGGATGAAGCGCAGTGAATAGAGTACGCTGAACATGCTGGCCACCGTCGCCAGCACGGGCAGCAGGCGGTCGAGGATAGTGCCGCTATGGGCCTCCAGCGCTTCGGCGAGGAACATCTCCTTGGACAGAAAGCCGTTCAGCAGCGGCACGCCCGCCATCGCGGCGGCGGCGACCATCGCCAGCGTCGCCGTGATCGGCATGAAGCGCGCCAGGCCGCTCAGCAGGCGCAGGTCCCGCGTCCCGGTTTCGTGATCGATGATTCCGGCGGCCATGAACAGCGACGCCTTGAACGTCGCGTGGTTCAGGGTGTGGAAGATCGCCGCCACCGCCGCGAGCGGGCTGCCCAGCCCCAGCAGCAGCGTGATCAGCCCAAGATGGCTTATCGTCGAATAGGCAAGCAGTCCCTTGAGATCATGTTGGAAGATCGCCGCCCAGGCCCCGACAAGCAGGGTGCAAAGGCCCGTGGCGCTGACGATCAGATACCAGCTTTCCGTGCCCGCAAGGACCGGCCACAGAAGGATCAGGATGAAAATCCCCGCCTTCACCATGGTCGCGGAGTGCAGATAGGCCGATACGGGCGTCGGCGCGGCCATGGCATGCGGCAGCCAGAAGTGCAGCGGGAATTGCGCGCTTTTGGAAAAGGCGCCTACCAGCACCAGGATCAGCATAGGCAAATAGAGGTCGTGACTGCGGATAAGGTCGCCCGCGCGCAGCACATCGTCCACATCGTAGCTGCCGACCATCCGTCCCAGCAGAAGGAAGCCCACGAGGAGGCACACGCCGCCTGCCCCGGTAATGATCAGCGACATGCGCGCGCCGTCGCGGGCGCTCTGATTATGATGCCAGTAGCCGATCAGCAGGAAGGAGAAGAGGCTGGTGAGTTCCCAGAAAAACATGATCTGGACCAGATTGCCGGACAGGACGATGCCCAGCATCGATCCCATGAAGGCCATCAGGAAGGAGAAGAACCGCGGGACCGGGTCCTGCGGGGACATATAATAACGCGCATATAGCACCACCAGCGCGCCGATGCCGACGACGAGCATCGCGAACAGCCATGAAAAGCCGCTGAGCCTGACCGTGAGGTCCAGCCCGAGCGAGGGGAGCCAGGGTTCTGCATGCCGGATGGTTTTGCCCGCCGCCATGTCCGAATGGAAACGCATGAGGAGACCGAGCGTCGTCAGGGTGAAGGCGCCGGCCAGCGCCGCCGCCCAGTTACGCGCCCGGGTCGGGAGGAAGGCGGAAATCAGACTGCCCATGAAGGGAAGCGCGAGAATAAGGTAAACGAGTCTCGCGTCGTGCATGCGGTATACAGTCCCTTCTGGCTCTATGGCTGGCCTTTTGCGTGGCCTCCATATGGAAGAAGGGAGTGGCGCAGCGCAAGGGTAAGGTCCGTTTCCCGGACGAGTTTACGTCGGCAGAGGGAGGCGAGTGGCGCATGGGCGCGGTGTTCGCCCGGCAATTTCCCGGTTGGGCAGGCGATGGAGCCATTCCCGGCCGTTGCCCGCCGCATGAATGCGTGCATGGCGACGGTGCGCGGGAGATCCGGTGAGCGGGAGATAAGGGGAAGGGTGGCCGATATTTCGATCGGCCACCGTTTCAACAGGGCGCCTTATGCCGGTTCGTTCGTTACGTCAGGCTTTTTGCGCGGACGTCGGGCGGCGGCGGCCTTTGCCGGTTTGACGGGCGAGGGTGCCGGAGCGGCGTTCTGCACCCTGGGCTTGCGGCCGAGCCCGATCGATTTGGCCAGCACGCGGCGCTGTTCGGCATAGTTGGGCGCAACCATCGGATAATCGTTCGGGAGATTCCATTTGGCGCGATACTGCTCCGGCGTCATCTGGTAGCGCGTCATGAGATGACGCTTGAGCATCTTGAGCTTTTTCCCATCCTCAAGGCAGACGATATAATCCGGCTTGATCGAACTTCTGATCGAAACCGCCGGTTCAGGTTTCGCTTCCGGCTCCGTTTTTGGCTGGCCGAGCGTGTTCAGCGCATCGTGGACATTCTGGATAAGCATGGGGAGGTCGGTGATCGCCACGCTGTTATTGGCGACATGCGCCGCCACAATGTCCGTGGTGAGCGTGATGAGCATTTCTGAGGTGTCGATATTGTCGGTCATGGGGGCCTTCTTTTCAGGATTGGAGAGGAATCTGGATAATCCGTCCCTGT
>JBFWMJ010000116.1:0-8893 GCA_050251675.1 Sphingobium sp. | reverse complement strand
CCGAGCTGATGACCGCGCTGCCTGTGGCGACGTTGGTGATCCGCCCGGACAACCGCATTGCCGACGCCAATGTCCGTGCCGAAATGCTGCTGAACATGGCGCGCTCGGCGATCGTCGGCAGCGATGTCGCCCGCACGCTTCGCATAGCGGAAACCGGCCGCATGGCGGAAGGGCGCGCGCGGTTCGACCTGTGGCACAGCAACAAGCCCATCGCCGCCTATGCTATCAAGGTCCATGCCGGACGCACGGCGGCGATGGAGGTCGACCTGATGATCGCCCCGATCGTGGATCATGACGGATGGCGCATCGTCACGGTCCATGCGCAGGGTCAGGCGCGCGAGATTGGCGGGCGCGGCACGTCGGGCGGCGCGCGATCGGCGATGGGCGCGGCGGCGATATTGGCGCATGAAATCAAAAATCCGCTGTCCGGCATACGCGGTGCCGCGCAACTCATGGAATCGGCCAATGGCGGGCGCGACGTTGCGCTGACGCAGCTGATCTGTAACGAGGTGGACCGCATTGCCGCGCTGATCGACCGGATGCAGGATTTCACGACCGACACCCATCTGGAATGCCGGCCCGCCAACATCTATCCGCTGATCGACCGGGCGACGGACATCGCCGCCGCCGGCTTCGCACGGCATGTCCGTATCATCAGGCGGTACGACCCATCCCTGCCAAACGCGATGATCAACGAGGATGCGCTGGTGCAGGTGATGATCAACCTGCTCAAAAATGCGGCCGAGGCGCTGGAGCATATCGATAGTCCGGTGGTGCGCGTCGAAACCGCCTTTCGTCACGGCATGTCGGTGATGGTCGGCGGCGGCAAGGGCAGCGCGGTGCTGCCGATCGAGATCGTCGTGATCGACAATGGTCCGGGCGTGCCCGACCATATAGCCGATCATCTGTTCAATCCGTTCATCACCGGCCGGCGGGACGGGCAGGGCCTGGGGCTGGCGCTGGTGGACAAGCTGGTGCGCGATATGAACGGGTTCGTCCAATATGTCCGCGACGCCGACGCGGGGGAGACGACCTTCCGCATAATGCTGCCCATGGGCATCGCCGGATGAGGGCGACCGGGTCCGTACTGGTCGTCGACGACGATCCCGCCATCTGCGTCGTGGTGGGGGAAGCGCTGCGGCGGCAGGGCCATAATGTGAAGGTCGCATCGTCCATCCGCGAACGCGCGACGCTTGTCGAAAGCTTCGCGCCGGACGTGCTGATCACCGACGTGATGCTGCCCGATGGCGACGGACTGGAAGCGGTGGCCGACATCATCGCGCACAAGCTGGACATCAGCGTCATCATCCTGTCGGCGCAAAACACGCTCAACACCGCGATCCGCGCGTCGAAGGAAGGGGCGTTCGAATATCTGCCCAAGCCTTTCGACCTCAACGAACTGACGCGGGCCGTGTCGGACGCACTGGCCGCGCGCGGTGCGGGGGAGGGCGCGGGGGATGATGGCGACGCGGAAATCCCGCATGACGGACTGCCGCTGGTGGGGCGCTCGCCCGCGATGCAGGAAGTCTACCGGACCATCGCGCGCGTCCTGTCCAACGATCTTGGCATATTGGTCCTCGGCGAATCGGGTACGGGCAAGGAACTGGTCGCCGAAGCCATCCACAAGCTCGGCCAGCGCCGGACAGGGCCGTTCGTCGCCGTCAACATGGCCGCCATCCCGCGCGAACTGATCGAAGCGGACCTGTTCGGCTATGAAAAGGGCGCCTTCACCGGCGCGCATGCACGCGTGCTAGGCAAGTTCGAACAGGCGCAGGGCGGGACATTGTTCCTGGACGAAATCGGCGATATGCCGATGGAGGCGCAGACCCGCCTGTTGCGGGTCCTGCAATCTGGCGAGGTCACGACGGTCGGCGGATCGAAGCCGGTTCGCGTCGATGTGCGCATCATTGCGGCGACCCATAAGGACCTCCCCCAGCTGATCGCGGATAGCCGGTTCCGGCAGGACCTCTACTATCGGCTGAACGTCGTGCCCATCACCTTGCCGGCGCTGCGCGAGCGGCGGGAGGATGTGGTCATGCTGGCGCGGCATTTCCTGGATCGTGCCGCACAGGAGGGCCTGCCGCGCAAATCCCTGTCGGACGGGGCGGCGCAGGTGCTGATGGCCTATCACTGGCCGGGCAATGTGCGCGAACTGCAAAACCTGATGCAGCGGCTCGCCGTGCTCAGCCGGGAAAATGTCATCGCGGCCGACATTGTTCGCCAGGCCCTGCCGCTCGACGCGGTTGCGCCAGATCCGGGAGCGCCCGCCGAGAAGCTGGCGCAGGCGGTGCGCGAATGGACCCGGCGTCAATTGGGGGTCGGGCTGACCCGCCCGCTCGATACCTTGCACGACGATCTGCTTTCCGTGGTGGAACCCGTACTGTTGCAGGAAACTCTGGTCAGCGTCGATGGCAACCAGATCCGTGCCGCAGGGCTGCTGGGCATCAACCGAAATACCTTACGCAAGAAGCTGACCGACTATGGGCTGGACCCGTTGCAGTTGCGCCTGAACGACTGACCACCGATGGATGGTCCCGTGGGCCTGGCCGGCCAACGGCGGCCAATACCCAATTACTGTGTTTGATCCGGCACGGGGATGTTGTAAGAAAGCAACTATGGCAAGCGCCGACACCTCCACCGAATTCGGCGCCGACATCACACCGCGCTGGCGCAAGCTTCTGCCGAACGCGCTGCGCGGCCGTGACCTCGTCCCGCTGGTCGAAATCGCGACGCTGATCGTTTTCGTCAGTCTGGCTGGTCTGACATATTGGCTGCTGTCGGGACAAGGGCAGACCTATACGCTGCTGACGCCGCCGATCATCGCGCTGTTGCTGGTCGCCAATCTGGTGCCGGCGATCGCCCTGCTTGTCCTGCTTGGCCGGCGGGTGGCCAAACGCCGCGCCGCGCAATCGGCCATCGGCAGCGATGGGCAACTGCATGTCCGCCTCGTCGCTATATTCTCGATCGTCGCGAGCGTGCCGATGCTGCTGGTGGTGATCTTTGCGTCGCTATTGTTCCAATATGGGGTGCAATTCTGGTTTTCGGACAGCGCCCGCACCATGTTGCAGAACGCCAGCGATCTGGCGCGCGGCTATTATGAGCAGAACCTGCGCGAGGTCGGTGACGAAACCGTCACCATGGCGAGCGATTTGCGCGACTATCTGAACCAGTCGGAAGTTTCCAGCCCGCGCTTCGCAGAGGGTTATATCTATCAGGTCGTGACGCGCAAACTCAACCGATCCGCGATTATCGAGGTCGGCAAGGATGGCGTCGCCCGCACCGCGGCCACCGTCGATCCCGACAGCCGGCCAGCGTCCGAAATGCTGTCCGGGGACGTCATCAAGCGTCTGGCCGCGGGCGAAAATGTGGTGGTCCAGGCCAAACCGCAGCAGATCGAAGCGGTGACGCTTCTCTATCTCGGCGCGAAAATCTATCTCTACGCCACGCGCGATTCAGGCAGTACCGCGTTCAGCAACGTCGAACGCGCCCAGAAAGTGCTGGCGGATTACGACATGTTCGCTGCCCAGTCCCGCCAATTGCAGTTGCGCTTCAACATCGCGCTGTTCGTCGGATCGCTGTTGCTGGTCGGCATTGCCGTCTATATCGCGCTGGCGGTGGCGGACTGGATGGTGCGGCCAGTGAACGAACTGGTCGATGCCGCCCGGCGGATCGCCGCTGGCGACTTGTCCGTCCGCGTCACCAGTCCCCCGACGCGCGACGAGATCGGGACGCTGGCATCCGCCTTCAACCGCATGACCCGCCGTCTGGAAGCGCAGACGGGCGCGCTGGTCGCCGCCAACAGCCAGTTGGACGAGCGCAGGGTTTTCATAGAGGCGATCCTGTCCGGCGTGACCGCCGGCGTGCTGTCGGTCGATCGTCAGGGTGTGGTCCAGCTGCTCAACAGTTCAGCCTCGGCCCTGCTGGTGGGGGAGGGGCAGGACCTGGTCGGCCGGGCGCTGGTCGATGTCGCCCCTGAACTGGCCGAACTTATCGAAACACAGGATAGCGCGGCGATTGTGCAATTGCGCGCGCTGGGCGAGTTGCGCACGCTGGCCGTGAAACGGTCGGAGGACGCGTCGGGCCATATCCTGACCTTCGACGACATCACCCAGCAGTTGTCCGACCAGCGGCGCGCTGCCTGGTCCGATGTCGCGCGCAGGATCGCCCATGAGATCAAGAACCCGCTCACGCCCATCCAGCTGGCGGCGGAGCGTCTGCAGCGCCGCTATGCGCAGGAGGTGACGAGCGACAAGGCCACTTTCACCCGCCTGACCGGCACCATTGTCCGGCAGGTCGGCGACCTGAGACGCATCGTCGACGAATTTTCTTCCTTCGCGCGTATGCCCAAGCCGGTTTTCCGCCGCGAAGCGGTGGCCGATATCGCGCGTCATGCCCTGTTCCTGCACGAAGTCGCCCACCCTGCGATACGCTTCACCTTTCATTCCGATGTGAAGGATGTAGAGATGGTGTGCGATCGGCGGCAATTGGGGCAGGCGCTGACCAATATCGTCAAGAACGCGGTGGAGGCGGTCGAGGCGATGCGGGAGGCGGGCGTGCCGGGCCCCGACGCGGCTGTTGCGGCGGAGCATGCACAGGAAGACGGCGGGGAGAGGGATGCCCGGGGCCATGTGCATATGGCGGTGTCATCCGTCGGCGATCAATTGCTGATAGAAGTGCGGGACGACGGGATCGGCCTGCCGCCGGAACGAGACCGTATACTGGAACCCTATATGACGACGCGCAGCAAGGGCACGGGCCTTGGCCTGGCGATCGTCAAGAAGATTGTCGAGGACCATATGGGCGAGATCCGGTTCGGGGATGCGCCCGGGGGCGGGGCCCGGGTCACCTTGCGTTTCGACGTGGCGGCGCTCGACAGAATCGATGAAGGGCAGGTCGCCCCTCTGCCCAAAGGAAAAGTGACGGCCAATGGCGCTTGATATTCTGATAGTCGATGACGAGGAGGACATTCGCGACCTCGTCGCCGGTGTGCTGGAGGACGAAGGGTTTGGAACCCGCACGGCGGCCGGCAGCGACAGCGCGATAGAGGCGCTGGACGCGCGTCGCCCTTCGCTCGTGCTGCTCGACGTGTGGTTGCAGGGGTCCCGGATGGACGGCCTGGAACTGCTCGACGAAATCAAACGGCGCGATCCGTCCATCCCGGTGCTGATGATTTCCGGCCATGGGAATATCGACACCGCCGTGGCGGCGATACGCAAGGGGGCGGCGGACTTCATCGAAAAACCGTTCGAAGCCGACCGGCTGCTGCATCTGGTCGCGCGCGCCACCGAAACGGAACGGCTGCGCCGTGAAAATCAGGTGCTGCGCGCGCGGTTCGGTCAGGATGACGAACTGACCGGCACATCCGCCGCCATCAATGCCGTGCGCGCCACCATCAAGAAAGTGGCGGGCACCGGCAGCCGGGTGCTGATCTCCGGTCCGGCGGGCGTGGGCAAGGAAGTGGCCGCGCGCATGCTCCACAGCTGGAGCGGGCGGGCGAACGCGCCCTTCGTGATCGTGGCGGCGGCGCGCATGGACCCCGACCGTGTCGAGGAGGAACTGTTCGGGGTGGAGGACCCCAGCGGGCTGGTGCGCCCCGGCTATCTGGAACAGGCGCATGGCGGCACCCTGTATCTGGACGAGATCGGCGACATGCCCATCACCACGCAGGGCAAGATCCTGCGCGTGCTGACCGACCAGAGCTTCACGCGGGTCGGGGGACAGCGGCAGGTGAAGGTGGACGTGCGTGTCATATCATCGACCGCGCTCAATCTGGCGACGGAAATTGAGGAACGCCGGTTCCGTGAGGACCTGTTCTACCGCCTCAACGTCGTGCCGCTGGTCATTCCGCCCCTGTCCGAACGGCGTGATGACATCCCGCCGCTGGTCGAACATTATCTGGCGCGTTTCGCCGCCGATCGTCGTGTCATGCCGCCCGAAATCGCGAGCGACGCCATCGCCGCGCTTCAGGCGAACGAATGGCCCGGCAATGTCCGCCAGTTGCGCAACGTCATCGAACGCACGATGATATTGGCGCCGGGCGATCGCATCGGGCGGATCGAACTGGACATGTTGCCCGCCGAACTTACCAGCGGCGGCGGCGAGGGGATCGGGCAGTCCGCAATCATGGGCGCACCGCTGCGGGAAGCGCGGGAAAGTTTCGAGCGCGAATATCTGCGGATTCAAATCCGGCGCTTTTCCGGCAATATTTCGCGGACCGCGACCTTCATCGGCATGGAACGGTCCGCACTCCACCGCAAACTGAAGCTTTTGGGGATCACCGACGGGAAGGACAGTTGATCCCGATGGGGCGTTGCGTGGTCATGCGAAGGATAGACGCCCGTTCGCAATTGCGGTAGCGTCCTGTCTGCGTCCGGCAAGCGGACGCGGGCAAGACACCCTGCCCAGGGGTGCATGAGCGGGTAACGTCCCGCCAATAAAGGACTGGCAAAGCCAATGGCCGAAAAGATCAACAACCTTCAGGACCTGTTCCTCAATACGCTGCGCAAGAACAAGACGCCCGTCACCATGTTCCTGGTCAAGGGTGTGAAATTGCAGGGCATCATCACCTGGTTCGACAATTTTTCCGTGCTGCTTCGTCGCGACGGGCAGTCGCAGCTTGTGTACAAACATGCCATTTCCACGGTCATGCCCGCGCAGTCGATGGATCTGGCCGATATGCGCAAGGCCAGCGACGCGAACACCCGGGCCAAACTGCTTCAGGAAATATTCCTGAATGCGGTGCGCAAGTCCGGCAGCCCGGTAACCATGTTTCTGGTCAATGGCGTGATGCTTCAGGGTGAAATCGCGGCCTTCGACCTGTTCTGCATGCTGCTGGAACGGGACGGCATGGTCCAGCTGGTCTACAAACATGCGATTTCGACCGTTCAGCCGCTTCATATGATCGATCTGACCGGCGAAGGCGAAGAATAATCAGGCGATCGTCCCCGCCGCCATGTGCGGCGATGGCCGGATCATAAGGCGGGGACGCACGTTCGACATCCATGGCAGTATTCAATCGCGATTCCACCGACGACGTTTCACGCGGCGCCCGCGCCATTGTCGTCCGCGCTGAAACCAGGGGCCAGGAACGGCGTGACAGCGACGGGCGGCTGGAGGAGGCGAGGGGGCTTGCGCTGGCCATCGGCATAGAGGTCCGCGCCGCTGAAAGCTTTCGCGTGCGCGACCCGAAGCCCGCGACCCTGTTCGGCAGCGGCCAGGTGGAAAGCATCGCCCACCTAGCGGCGCAGGAGGGCGCGGAGCTGGTCATCGTCGACAATGCGTTGAGCCCGGTTCAGCAAAGCAATCTGGAAAAAGCCACCGAAACAAAGGTCATCGACCGGACCGGCCTTATCCTCGAGATTTTCGGGGAACGGGCCGCCACCAATGAAGGGCGCCTTCAGGTGGAACTGGCCCATCTGGACTATCAGGCCGGCCGTCTGGTGCGCAGCTGGACCCATTTGGAAAGGCAGCGCGGCGGTTTCGGCTTTCTGGGCGGGCCGGGCGAAACCCAGATCGAGGCCGACCGCCGCATGATCCGCGACCGGATGGCGAAAATCCGGCGCGAACTGGATCAGGTAACGCGTACGCGCGGTTTGCATCGGGCTCGGCGGCAACGGGCGCCCTGGCCGGTGATCGCACTGGTCGGTTATACCAATGCCGGCAAATCGACGCTGTTCAACCGTTTGACCGGCGCCGACGTGATGGCGCAGGATCTGCTGTTCGCCACGCTTGACCCGACCATGCGGCAGGTTTCCCTGCCCGGTCTGGACAAGGCGATTCTGTCGGATACGGTTGGCTTCGTATCCGACCTGCCGACCCAGCTGATCGCGGCGTTCCGCGCGACGCTGGAGGAAGTGCTGTCCGCCGACCTCATCGTCCACGTCCGTGACATCGCCCATCCCGATTCAGACGCGCAGCGGGATGACGTTATCGACGTGCTGAGCGAACTGGGCGTGGCGGGCGAGGGGGCGGCCCATCCCGAAGACGCGCCGCCCATGATAGAGGCATGGAACAAGCTCGACCTGCTGGACGATGATGGCGCGGGGCGGATCAGGGAAACGGCCTCACGACGCGATGATGTCGTCATTCTGTCCGCATTGACGGGCGAGGGGACCGACGCGTTGCAGCGCATGATCAGCGACCGTATGACGAAGGGCGCGAAACGCCATATCCTGCGGTTGCCGATGGACGACGGCGCGGCGCTGGCATGGCTTCACGAACATGGCGAGGTGCTGGGTAGTCAGCCGGGCGAGGGTATCATCGATGTTGACGTGCGCCTGTCGGATGCGGCGCTCGCGCGGTTTGCCAAGCGGGGGCAGCGCGCGTCGGGCTGAGCAAGGGGGGCTGAGCAAGGGAGTGCTGGGCAAGGGGTTCAGCCGCCCCGTTTCACCTGTTGCCACAACACTTCCTTCGCATCGAGCGGCAGGTCCGCGAATTGCGTTCCCGCTTCGGCCTCCATTGCCCGGAACCGGCGCTCGAACTTCGCATTGGCCCCGCGTAGCGCGGTCTCTGCATCCACCTTGAGGTGGCGGGCGAGATTGACGACCGAAAACAGCAGATCGCCGACCTCTTCCTGCTGCTGCGCGGCTGTCGTTGCAGCGCGAACTTCGTCCAGCTCTTCGTTGATCTTGTCGATGACGCCGCGAGTGTCCGGCCAGTCGAAGCCCGTCCGCGCCGCGCGCTTCTGGATCTTTTCCGCGCGCAACAGCGCCGGGAGCGCCAGCGCGACACCGCCGAGGGCGCTGGTGTCGGCATGGCGGTCCGCGCGCTCGGCCGCCTTGATATTTTCCCATTGTGCGTTCCCGTCGCCCCGCTGCCCTTGGTCGCCGAAAACATGGGGATGACGGCGCGTCATCTTGGCTGTGATCCCGTCCACCACCTGTTGCAGCGTGAA
>JBFWMJ010000115.1:0-8902 GCA_050251675.1 Sphingobium sp. | reverse complement strand
GTTTCGGCGCCCATGTCGCCGCGCCGGAGGAACGCCGGACCGGAGAATTGCTGCGCCAGAGCGAGCCTGAGGATCTGCTGAAATTCGGCCTGATCCCCGAATTTGTCGGCCGTCTGCCCGTCATCGCGACGTTGGAGGACCTGGACGTCAATGCGCTGGTCAAGATTCTGGGCGAACCGAAAAACGCGCTGGTCAAGCAATATGCCAAGCTGTTCGACATGGAGAATGTCGAACTCAGCTTCACGGACGACGCGCTGATCGCCATCGCGAAAAAGGCGATCGAACGGAAGACCGGCGCCCGCGGGTTGCGGTCGATCCTCGAATCGATCTTGCTCGACACCATGTTCGACCTGCCCAGCATGCAGGGCGTGGGCGAGGTTGTCGTCGACAAGGATGTCGTTGCCGGCACGAAGGAGCCCATCCGTGTGTTCAGCGAGCAGAGCAAGCGTGCCGAAGACGCGGCCTGACGGGCGAAGGCACATCCGATAGCGAAAGGGCCGGCGTTCATTGCGCCGGCCCTTTCTGTTTCGGTCTTTCGGTTTTGGAAGATCGGTTTTTTATCTGAGACAGGAATCCAGCCCGTCGCGCTGGACCACCCCCATGCGTGCGACGATCATGGCGCCATAGCGGCGGGTGAAGCCGGTAGGCGCGACGGCGCCGCGCTTTTTGGGCAATGGCAGGATTGCGGCGATCCGTGCCGCTTCGGTGCGGCTCAGCGTCGCCGCGTCGTGACGGAAATAGCGGATCGCCCCCGCCTGCACGCCATAGGTGCCGATGCCGGTTTCGGCGACGTTGAGATAGACCTCCATTATCCGCTGCTTGCCCCATATCGCCTCGATCAAAATGGTGAACCAGGCTTCCACCCCCTTGCGTACCAAGCCGCCACCCTGAAACAGGAACACATTCTTGGCTGTCTGCTGGCTGATCGTGGAGCCGCCGCGAATCCGGCCGCCACTGGCATTATGGGCGGCCGCCTGGGTGAGTGCGTCAACGTCGAACCCGTGGTGCGAGCAGAATTTCGTATCTTCGGCCGCTATCGCCGCACGGGCCATGTCAGGATCGATCCGGTTCAGCGGCATCCATTCCCTTGTCATGCCGTTGGGATCGAGCAGCATGGTCCAGGTGACCGGCGGCGGCACGAAGCGGTAGATCGTCGTCATCAGCAGCGAAAGCAGGACGAACGCCGCCAGAAGCTGAATGGGGAAGCTGATCCATATGGGCAGGCGGCGACGGGTTTTGGGCGGGGGCATGCATGATGCGTACCGTGCCGACCTCCATCGTTTCAAGCCGCCATGACCGTCCTGCGT
This sequence comes from Sphingobium sp., assembly GCA_050251675.1. Lineage (GTDB taxonomy): Bacteria > Pseudomonadota > Alphaproteobacteria > Sphingomonadales > Sphingomonadaceae > Sphingobium. The sequence continues at coordinate 7,595 of JBFWMJ010000115.1, read as the reverse complement.
GGTTGCGGGCGCCGGGAACTATTTCCCCGCCCACGCGATGAGGAAGGAGATGATAATGGCAGCGCGCTGCCGATGTCCGTGCAGGTCCTTCAATGGCCGCCCTTATATTGATTATCTTAACTATTCGCGGCTAGGGCGCGTGAGCCCGTAAAAAAGACGGGTGGAGGCGTGGAAACCTCCTGAAGGAAGAGCTGGTTGAGCTTGTTCGACCGGGTGGCGGACGCGAATGTCCAGAGCCGCCCGGCTTAAAGGCGTCTGCGCCTGACTTCCTTCAGGTTTCCAACACCCGGTTCCAGGGCCGGCACGCCTCACCAAAAACGGGGCGTGCCGCCGGCTATCCGCGACAAATGGCGGGGTGGGCAGCGCGGTCCATCGGATAGGGAGCGTGCGTGAACAGTCATCTGCCGGCAGGCCGTCTGGCCGAACGCCTCGATTCCTTACCCCGGGAACTCGCCTGGCTGATCATCATCGCTGCAAGCACAGCCATAGTGTGGATGGACAATGCGCTTCCCGCCATCGGTTTCGCGCCTCTTTACGTTCCGGTGATCTGCGTGGCCTGCTGGGCGCTGGGGCCGGCGCGGGGGTATCTGGTCGCTGTCGTGGCCGCGTTTCTGGCGGTGTCGCCGGCCTTGTCTTCGATCTGGCTCTTTCCCTTCGGCGTGACGGCGCTGCGCGTGGCGATCTGGACCGTCGCGCTCCTGTCGGTCGCCGCCGCCGTCACCAGCTTCCGCCGGTCTTACGATCGGGAACTGTTCCACGCTCATCGCGATCGCATGACTGGCGTGCTCAACAAGGAAGTCTTCCATGCGCGCTGCGCACGCCGGATCGGCGAGGCGGAGCGACGGGGGGACACGCTCCTGCTCGTCATCCTTGATCTCGACGATTTCAAGGCGGTGAACAGCCGTGCGGGGCATATGGCGGGGGATGGGGTATTGCGCGCCTTCGCCGCCGGCCTGGCGGCGATCATGCGTCGCGATGACCTGATCGGACGCATTGGCGGGGATGAATTCGCGCTGCTGGCCCGGGTCCCTTCCTGGGAGGAGGGGGAGCGCCTTGCGCGCGACATCCATGGTCGCCTGACGGCCATGCTGGCGGACTCAAGCCTGCCCATGACGTGCAGCATGGGGGCGCTGCTGATTCCGCCCGGCGCGTCCAGGAATGCCGACGCGCTGATGCACGCCGCCGATCAGGCGATGTACCGGGTCAAGCGCGGGGGAAAGAACGCGTTCCTGATCGACCGGCCCGCGGTCGCGGTGGCGGCGGTGTGATGCGTCCTGTCGCGCCGGTCTTCGCCCCGTTACGATGACCATGGCTTTATTACCGATATGATGCCCGACCAGAAGGGTACAGGTCGGGACCGTGCGGTATCGCTGCTATATTTCCAGACCGAGGTGCGAAGAGGCGCGGTGAAAGCTTTGCGATTCCGTTGCAGCCTATGCTAGGCAACGGCCGATGCCGGCCCCCAGTCAACCGCCCATTGCCCGACGCGATCTGCTGCGGGCCAGCGCATCTTTTGCCGGATTGGCCGCACTGGGGCCCTTGGCGCCGGCATGGGCGCGGCACGGGTCGCATGGGCTGAAGGCCGGCGTCGATGTGCTGTCGGGCGAGCGGATCGCGCTGACGATCGCGGATCGCGCGGTGCGGCTGGGCGGCAGGGACGCCCACGCAGTGACGGTCAACGGGTCCCTGCCGGCGCCCCTCATACGCCTGCGTGAAGGGCAGCGTGTCCAGATCGCCGTCACCAACATGCTGGACGAGGACAGTTCGATCCACTGGCACGGCCTGCTGGTGCCGTTTCACTATGACGGGGTGCCCGGCATCAGCTTTCCCGGCATCGCGCCGGGCCAGACCTTCACCTATGATTTCCCGGTCGTTCAGGCCGGCACCTACTGGTATCACGGGCACAGCAACATGCAGGAGGCGATGGGCCTGTATGGCGCGATGGTCATCGACCCTGTGGGGCACGACCCGGTTCACGCCGACCGCGAACATATACTGGTCCTGTCGGACTGGAGCATGGTGCATCCCCATGTCCTGCTGCGGCGTCTCAAGCAGATGGGCGGCTATTATAATCGCCAGCGGCAGACCGTCGGGGGGCTGTTATTGGGGCAGGACCAGCCGCTTGGCGAACGGCTGGCATGGGCCAGGATGCGGATGGACCCGACCGACATAGCCGATGTGACGGGGGCCACCTATCGCTACCTGATCAACGGTCATGACGAACAGGCGAACTGGACCGGCCTGTTCGTTCCGGGGGAAACGGTTCGACTGCGTATCGTCAACGCGGCGGCAATGACCAATTTCAACCTGCGCCTGCCGGGGCTGGCCATGACGGTGGTCCAGGCGGACGGGCTGGATGTGCAGCCGGTCGAAACCGACGAATTGCAGATCGCCATTGCAGAAACCTATGACATACTGGTCCGCCCGGTCGAGGATCGCGCCTATGCGGTGGTGGCCGAAGCGATCGATCGGTCCGGCCTGTGCCGGGCGACGCTGGCGCCGCGCGCGGACATGGTGGCGGACGTCCCGCCGCTGCGCCGACGGCCGCTGCTCACCATGCGCGACATGGGCATGGGCGGTATGGATCATGGCGGAGCCGGTCATGGGGATCATGGGGGCGGGCGTCATGAGGATGGCGGGCATGGCGCCGGGTCGATGTCGCAGGGCGATGCCGTCTCCACGGGCCATGACGGGATGAAGATGCGCGACCAGTCGCGGGCGCCCGGCGTGCGGTTGAACCCGGGCGTCGACATGCTGGCGGCGGCGCCCGTCGACCGGATGGGCGATCGGCCCACGGGGCTGGAGGATGTCGACCATCGCGTGCTGACCTATCGCGATCTTAAGGCGCTGGCGCCCAACCCGGATGTGCGCCCGCCGGCCCGGTCGATCGAACTGCATCTGACGTCGAACATGGAACGCTATATGTGGTCATTCGACGGGGTGAAGTTCAGCGATGGCGCGGACCCCATCGCCTTTCGCGAAGGCGAACGGGTCCGCGTGACCCTGATCAACGATACGATGATGCCGCACCCCATCCACCTGCACGGCCATTTCTTCGATCTGGTGACGGGCACGGACGATGACGCGCACAAACCGCGCAAGCATACGGTCAACGTCCTTCCCGGCGGAATTGTGCGCTTCGACCTGACGGCCGACGCGCTGGGCGACTGGGCGTTCCATTGCCACATGTTGCTGCACATGCATGCCGGCATGTTCCGCGTCGTCACGGTGCGCGCGGCATGACCGGCGTTCTGGCCATTGCGTTGTGGGCGGCGACGGCGGCGGCACCGCAGGCGCACCATGGGCATCATGACCATCAAAGCCATCTGGACCATGGCGCGCATCAGCCGGACAGCCCGCATGGGGAGCATGCGGGCGGTGACGGGCATGTCCATGGCGGGCATGGCGATGCTCCGCACCCTTCCGTCACGGCGCCGGGCAGCGCGCCGGAAGGGGTTACATCCCCTCCGGCGCCATCCGACCATGCCGCCGACATGCTGTTTGATCCGCAGGCGATGGATCGGGCGCGTGCCGTGCTGCGCCGGGAAAATGGCGACGTGCGGGCCGCGATGATCCTGATCGATCAGCTGGAATGGCAGACGGGCAAGGGGCGGGACGGCTATCGATGGAAGGGGGAGGCCTGGTCCGGCGGCGACCTCGATCGGATCATGCTGAAGAGCGAGGGGGAGGGGCGGATTGGCGGCGCTCTGGAGCGGGCGGAGCTGCAGTTGCTCTATGCCCGCGCGATCGACCCGTGGTTCACCCTTCAGGCCGGGCTGCGGCAGGATATCCGACCCAGGGCGGCCCGCACCTATATCGCTATGGGTGTGGAAGGGCTGGCGCCTTATTGGGTCGAGGTGGAAGCGGCGCTGTTCCTGTCCGATCGGGGTGAGCTGACGGGACGGATGGAGGTATCGCATGACATCCGGCTCACCGGGCGGCTGGTCCTGACGCCGCGCGGGGAGGTGGCTCTGTCGGCTCAGAGCGCGCGTTTGGCCGGCATCGGCGCGGGGGTGACGGGCGTCGAACTGGGCGCGCGGCTCCATTATCTCATCACGCCGCGCATCGCGCCCTATGCGGGCGTGAGTTGGGAAAGGGCGATCGGCGCCACCGCCCGGCTCGTCCGCGCCGCCGGCGACCATGCGGGGCGGCCCATGGCGGTCATGGGCCTGCGCATCTGGTTCTGAACACGGAAGCTGTCGCCCCGTCCTGAATGCGACCGATCCGGGGCAGGCAAGGTTTTTGGGGGGGCGGTCAGGTCGGCGGAGTTAGGGGTGCGTCGGCGCTTCCGTCCTGTTTCCCGTCCCAGCCGATATGGACGCACAGGCCGCCAATCGGCGCGGTGTGGAGGGAAAACCGTCCCCCGCTCGCCTCGACAAAGGCCTGTGCGATGGACAGGCCCAGGCCATGGCGGGCATTGCGTTCGTCGAGGCGGATGCCGCGCCCGAGCGCGATCGGACGAAGGGCTTCGGCAATCCCCTCGCCATCGTCGCAGATGGCCATCCAGCATCCGGCATCATCGCTGCCGCCGGATATCTCCACCGTTGCACGGGCATGGCGCGCCGCATTGTCGATCAGCGCGCCGAGCGACTCCAGTGCAGCCTCGTCGCCCATTGGAATGACAAGGTCGGGCGTCAGCCGGTTATGAAGATCGAGTCGCGCCCCATCCGGCGTGCGGGACACGACCGCGAGCAGGCGGTCGACGACCTTTGCCGCCATGGCCCCCTGTCCTGTCGCCATTTCGCCGCTCCGGGCCAGTTCGCTTTCGACGGCGCCGGCCAGCAGCGACAGGCTGTGTGCCATCTCTTGCCTGTGGGTGGCATCGAGCCGCTCGATCTGCATGCGTAGCGCGGTGATCGGCGTCTTCAGCGCATGGGCCAGATCACGCGCGCGCTCCCGCGCTTTTGCGACATCCATCGAGCGCTGGTCAGCGAAGTCGTTGATCGCGCGCGTCAACGGACGAATCTCGGCCGGGTGGTCGCTCTCGGCAAGCCGTGTGCCGACCTTCCCCGTCATCGCCTTCAGTTCCCGGCTGACGGCGCCCAGCGGTCGCAGGCCAAGGCGCACCTGAACCCAGGCCGCCGTTGCGAGCGCGAACCACAGCAGGAACAGGAACAGGCCGGATTCCGTTCCGAAGGCGGCGCGGGCGTCGGTCACCGGCTGGCGGTCGGCCGCGACCTCGATCAGGATCGCCGGACCGGTGCGGGCCAGCCGCACCTTTCGTGCGATGACCAGTATTCGATCCTCAAACGGGCCGCGCGCCTGAAATGCGGTCCATCCCGTCGCGGCCGCTTTTGCCGGTGGCGGCATTTTGCCATCCCACAGGGATCGCGATCGCAGTTCACCCGCAGGCGCGCTGGCGCGCCAGTACAGCCCGCTGCCCGGCCGGTCGAAGCGCGGATCGGGAAGGGCGCGCGTCAACGTCGGCCGGCCGTCGGGCGTGAGTTGAAGCGCCGCGATGAGGGCGATGCCATTGCGTTCGAGTTCGGTCTGTAGCTGGCGGTCCAGATGGCGTTCGAACAGCAGGCCGAGCGCCAGCCATGCCGCGCCCAGCGCCAGCCCGATCATCGCGCCCGCGAACAGCAGCAGCCGCAGGCTGAGCGAGCGGTTCCACCCCGGTGTCAGCGCCCGCATCATCACGCGCCCGCAAGAAGATAGCCAAAGCCGCGACGCGTCACGATCGTCCCGGCGCCCAGCTTGCGCCGCAGGCGGGCGACCAGCGCCTCGATCGCATTGGCTTCCAGGGCGTCGGTGCCATGCAGTGCCTCCGAAAGCGCGGAAGCGCTCAGGGGACGGCCTGCGCCATGCGCCAGCGCATGGAGCAGCCGGTATTCGAGCGGCGACAGATCGATGTCGCGTCCATCGACATTCGCCTGCATCCGCCGCGTGTCGAGCGTAAGGCCGCCCACCTGCAATATGGCGCTTGGCAGGCCGGCGCTCCGGCGAATGAGCGCGCGCACCCTGGCGACCAGTTCGGCGGGTTCGAACGGCTTGGCGAGATAATCGTCGGCACCTGCCTCTATCCCTTCCACTTTTTCCAGCCAGCCGCCCCGTGCCGACAGGATGATGACGGGGAAGACGCGACGTTCCGCACGCCAGCGCTTAAGGACGGTGAGACCGTCCAGACGCGGCAGGCCGAGATCGAGAACGGCGACGTCATATTCCTCATCGCCGCCGCGAACCCATGCTTCTTCGCCATCGATCACCCGGTCGACGGCAAAGCCGGCGCGGGTCAGGGAGTCCGCGACGCCATTTGCGATGATATCGTCATCTTCCACCAGCAGCAGCCGCATCAATCTTCCTCCACGTCGAGGATGGTGCCCCGGCGGGCGTCGATCTTCATCTCGATCGATCGGCCATCAGGGGTCAGGATTTCCAGTTCATATTCCGGTTCATCGTCATCGTCGCCATCATCCAGTTCCACTTCGATGACCTGGCCGGGAACACGGCGCCGGGCGATCTTCAATATCTGCGCCAACGGCATCAGCCCCTTTTCGGCCATCGGGCGTGGCGCGCGGCCGCCGGATTGCGCGATTGCCACCTCCGGCCCCTTCGGCGCCACGCCGGCCGGTTTGGGCTGAGCCGATGCCTGAAGGGATGCAGAGGGGGGCTTGACCAACGGTGGCGGACCCTGCGTTTCCCTATCGGGCTTTGCAGGCGAACCACCGCTGTCGCAGCCGGCAAGCACCAATGCGGCCAGGGCGAATGTGAGATGAGAAGGGCGCATTGGCTGATTCTATCGGATCGTTCCTGACATCAGGCTGACGTCCGCCGTGACGCGCCCGTCAGCATTGCAGTGCCAGAAGGACCCGGTCGCCGCCATGGCGATGTTGGACAAGGATAGACCCATGAAACTCAAACTGCCCCTCATTCTGATCGTTGCTACGGGCGTCGTAGCGACCTCTGCCGTTGTCGCGGCCAGGCCTGCGCCCCCGGAAGCACGGGGACAGGCCTATTGGGCGGAAACGCATTGGGACGACGATGATGACGCTGCGCGCCGTCGCGGCGCGATGCCCGTACCGAACGCTGAGGTGCTCAAACGGGCCGGTATGGTCCGCGTGATCGAGGTGGAGCGCGACGATGGCCGAATCGAAGTCGAAGGCTATGATGCGCGAGGCCGTGAACTGGAAATCAAAATGGACGCCCGCGGCCAGCGCATCCTGTCGATCGACCGCGACGACGATTAAAGCGGTTTTCGATCATTCTGTTCGTAGCCAGATAATCTGAACTAGTTGGCGCATTCGTGGTGCTGGAAGACACCGGCGAGTGTGCCGATCAAGCTCCATAGGCCAATGGCGGTAACGCTCGCCCGCTTTACGGAGCATGGCCTTGATGCGGGCGAACGCTTTTTCGATCGGGTTGAAGTTGGGGCTGTCGGGGGAGAAAGCGCAGGGTTACGCCTGCGGCTGGATTGATAATGGAGCGCCTGTCAACCGAATGGCGCGGGAAAATCGGTCCTGCCGTCGTGCTTGCGTCCGCTCTCATGCCAGCGATGTTCGGATTCATAAAGCTGACGGGTCAGGCTGTCGATCTTCGCCTGGCTGGCTTGCAATGCCTGCGCATTGCGATCGCGATCCGCAGTGATTTCAGCCAAT
>JBFWMJ010000114.1:0-9078 GCA_050251675.1 Sphingobium sp. | reverse complement strand
GCCAGTTCGCGGAAGAGAAGGCCGGTCTGCCCGGCCAGGAACATGACCGGCACGAACACCGCGCACACGACCAGCGTGGTGGATATGATCGCAAACCCCACCTGCCGCGTGCCCAGAAAGGCGGCGACCAGCGGATCGTCGCCCTGTTCGATGCGGTGATAGACATTTTCCAGCACGACAATGGCGTCGTCTACGACAAGGCCGATGGCCAGGACGAAGGCGAGCAGCGTCAGCAGGTTGATCGACAGTCCGCACAGCCACATCACCGCGCAGGTCGCCAGCAGGCAGATCGGCACCGTGATCGCCGGGATGACGGTCGCCCGTATCGACCCCAGGAACAGGAAGATGACGACGATGACCAGCACCGCCGCTTCGGCCAGCGTGTGGTACACATTTTCGATGGCGCGGCTGATGAACAGCGATTCGTCGGAACCCAGCGCGACCCGCATCCCGTCCGGCAGGGTGGGCTTCAGTTCCTCGATCAGCGCTTTCGCCTTTTCCGCGACCTCCAGCGTGTTCGCGCCGGACTGGCGGACGATGCCCAGGCCGACGCCCGGGCCGCCGTTGGAGCGGAAGGAGTTGTAAGGGTTCTCCGCGCCGGTTTCGATCCGGGCGACATCGCCCAGCTTCACCTGATATCCGTCCGCGCCGCGGCCGATCACAAGCTGCGCGAACTCGTCGGGGCTGGCGAATGGCCTTTCCACGCGCAGCGTCTGGTTCTGATCTTTGGATTCGAACCGTCCGGCGGGCAATTCGACATTCTGGGCGCGTAGCGCATTTTCGACGTCGGACGGGGTCAGGCCGAAAGCCGCCAGCTTTTCGGGGTTCAGCCAGATACGGGCGGACGGCCGCGCCTCCCCGCCCAGAAACACGCGCGCCACCCCGTCGATCGCCGAAAAACGATCGGCGATATTGCGGTCGATATAATCGCTGATCTGGATCTGGGTCCAACCCGGCCGGGAAAATGCCAGGAACAATATCGGGCGGGCATCGGCATCGACCTTGCGGATTTCCGGCGCCAGCGCGTCTTCGGGCAAATCCTCCACCGCCGATCCAACCCGGTCGCGCACATCGTTCGCCGCCGAATCGATATCGCGCGACGGGTCGAATTCGATGGTGATCTCCGACTGGCCATCCTCCGACGTCGACGTGATCGTCCGAATGCCCTGCACGCCGGCGATCGCATCTTCCAGCAATTGCGTGATGCGGGTTTCAACGACCGAAGCCGCCGCGCCGGTATAGATGGTTTCGACCGACACGACCGGGGGGTCGGTATCGGGATATTCCCGCACCGAAAGGCTCATGAAACCGACGACGCCCACGATGCACAGCAGCAGGGCGATAACGGCGGCGAAGACCGGGCGGCGAACCGAAATGTCGGACAGTTGCATGACGCCGCGCCCCCGTCAGCGCCCCGCCGCCCCCGCCGGGGCGGCTAAACCAGCAGACTGCGCACCGACCGGGGCAGCCGAACCGGCGGGTGCCGCGCGGTCCGCCAGCCGGACAGGCGCGCCGTCCGACAGCTTGACCACGCCGTCGGTGACGATCACCTGCCCCTGCTTCACGCCGCCCGTGATCTCCACCAGGCCGTTCTGCCGCACGCCGGTGCCGACCCTGGTCCGCTTCGCCTTGCCGTCATCCACGACGAAAACGAAACGCTCCTCGCCATCGCCGACCACCGCCAGTTCGGGCAGGGCAAGCGATCGGCGCTCCCCCGTCACGACGCTGACAGTCAGCAGCATGCCGGGTTTCAACGCGCGGTCGGGGTTGGGCAGCACCGCCCGCACCCGCACGGCGCGCGTGGTCGGATCGATCACCGGATCGATGGTCGCGATCGTACCGGCGAAGGGGCGGTCAGGCCATGCCGCCGACACGGCCCGGATCGCCAACCCTTCGCGAATCCGGGACAGGCGCGTTTCGGGAATGGTGAAATCCAGCTTGATCCGGGAAATATCGCTGACCGTTGCGATGGGCGTGCCGGCGCTGACGATCGCGCCCGCCGATACCGTACGCAGGCTCAACCAGCCGGAAAAGGGCGCGCGAATGACACGGTCGCCGATCGACGCACGGGCCAGATCGGCGTTGGCGCGGGCGGAACTGGCCAGCGCCAGCTGCTGTTCCAGTGTGGCGCCGGTCGCAAACCCGCGATCCTTGAGCGCCTGCACCCGTTGCAATTGCTGTTTGGCCTGCAATTCCTGCGCCTGCGCCGCCGCCAGTTCGGCCCGTTCCTGCCCCTGCGCCAGCGTGGCGATCACCTGCCCGCGGCCGACAAAGCCGCCATCCGCGAAATTCAGCGTCACGATCCGTTCCGTCACCGGCGCGGACAACACGACCTGTTCATTGGCAAGAGCCGTACCGACCGCTTCAAGCGCATCGGTGAAAGAGGCGGCGGCGATCGGCGCGGCCTCCACCAGCGCGGGCGGCCGTGTCTTCGTCTCCTGCTGCTCGCGACAGCCGACGAGACACAGGGCCATCACAAGCAGGGTGAAAGAAGGTCGCATGGAAAACCCGCTACCGTTCCCTGATGGACGATACAACGCCACACTTGTCGCAAGATGTAACGCCGCGGCGCATCACGGGTCCTGCATCATCCGTCAAGGCGCGCGCAAAGCAGGAATTCGATATTGCCCTGCGGCCCGGTGATGGGACTGGGCGTCACCTCCTCCGCACGCCATCCGCACCCCGACACCCATGCGGCGACATCGGCGCACACCCGCCGGTGCACGCCGGGGTCGCGCACGACGCCGCCCTTGCCCACCTCCTCCCGCCCCGCCTCGAACTGCGGCTTGATGAGCGCGACGAGCAGCGCGCCGGGCCGGGCAAACTGCAACGGACAGACCAGCACCTTGGCCAGCGAGATGAAACTTGCGTCGCATGTGATGATATCGATCGGCTCGGGAATATGTTCGGCGGTCAGTGTCCTGGCGCTGGTTCGTTCATGCACGATGACACGGGGATCGGACCGCAATTTCCATGCAAGCTGGTTGGTGCCGCTGTCGACCGCATAGACCCGCGCCGCGCCACGGGTCAGCAGCACGTCTGTAAAGCCGCCCGTCGAACTGCCGACGTCCATCGCCACCATGCCGCCCACGTCGAGCGCGAAATGGTCGATCGCATGGGCCAGCTTGATCCCGCCACGCGACACCCAGGGATGATCGCGTCCGCGCACGTCGAGCGGCGCGTCCGGCGCGACCTGCTGCCCGGCCTTCTCGACTTTCCTGTCGCCAAGGAAAACATGACCCGCCAGGATCAGCGCCTGCGCCCGCGCCCGGCTTTCGGCCAGGCCCCGGTCGACGAGCAGCTGGTCGGCACGCACTTTCGCCATCACCGCACCAGCGCGGTCAGCGTCGCGGGCGTCAGCACCTGCGGCAGCATATGCGCGTCGCGGCCGGGCGCATACCACAGGTAAAGCGGCACGCCGGAACGCCCATGCGCCTCCAGAAAACGGGTGATCGCGGGATCGGCGCTGGTCCAGTCGCCGACCATGACCGTGACGCCCGCCCGGTCGAACGCCGCCCGCGTTTCGGCCCGGTCGATGGCGGCGGCCTCATTCGCCTTGCAGGTCAGGCACCAGTCGGCCGTGAAATAAAGGAACACCGGCTTGCCCGCCGCGCGCAGGCTGTCCAGACGCGCCTGATCGAACGGCACGGCGTCGCCCGCCAGCGCAACTTTCGCCGGGGCATGGGCGGGCATCAGCGCGATCGCCCCGCCCAGCAGCGCCACGCCGGCAAGCGCGACCAGCACACCGCCGCCCTGTCCGCTCCGCTGCCGCCGCCCGAACCACCAGAGCGCCAGCGCCAGCAGCAGCGCCGCCCCGACGCCCAGCGCCATCGCTTCCCCCCCCCGCTGACGCCCCAGCAGCCAGATGAGGCCAATCGCCGTCAGAACCATCGGGATGGACAATATCTTCTGCAACCGCCCCATCCAGGCGCCCGGTCGCGGCAACCGCGTACGCAGGGCGGGGATATAGGCGAGCAGCAGGAACGGCAGCGCCAGCCCCAGTCCCAGCCCGGCGAACACCGCCAGCGCCGCGCCGATCGGCAGCACCAGCGCCGCGCCCATCGCCGCGCCCATGAACGGGCCGGTGCACGGGGTCGCGACAAAGGCGACCAGCGCCCCGGTCCAGAACGCCCCCGCCACGCCACCGCGTGCCGCCAGCCGGTCGCCGCCGCCGATCGCGCGCAACTCGAACATACCGGCAAGGTTGAGGGCGATCGCCGTCACCAGCAACAACAGCAGCACGATGATGCGCGGGTCCTGCAACTGGAACGCCCATCCAACCGCCGCGCCGGCCCAGCGCAGTCCCATCAGGACCGCGCCCAGCGCCAGACAGGTGGCGATCACGCCCAGCGCATAGGCCACCGCCTCCCGCCGCACATGCCGTTCGTTCCCGCCCGCGCGCGCCAGACTCAGCACCTTAAGGCCCAGGATCGGGAACACGCACGGCATGACGTTCAGGATCAGCCCGCCCCCTATCGCCCCCGCCAGTGCGATAAGCATCGTCATCACCATGCTCGCCGATGCGATGGAGGCGTCGGCAGTGGAGGCCGGCACATCGCCCCGCGCCAGCGCGACCTCAAAACCGACATGATCGCCCGTGCGCAGTACGGCCGCCATCTTTTCGCTGCCCTGCGGGTCCATGGCCGGGCTCGCCTGCGTCTCGATCAGCAGGCGGTCGCCATCGCGCCGGATGATCTGCGGCGCGGCATAGGCGGCTAGAGCGTCCGTAAGCGGGAACAGATGGACGTCCCGCGCCGCCACGCCGGCAGGGAACGGCACGGACACCCGCAGCCGTCCGTCATCGACAGCCCACGCGCCTTCCGACCCCAGCGGCCGGGGCAGATGCGCGCGCCATCCGTCGAACCGTGCGCGCGCCGCCGCCGTCACCGCGCCGGCGCCCGCCACCAGGTCGAGCGCCAGCGTATCGCTCTGCGGCACGCACACCGTGTCGGTGCAGGCCAGCCAGTGCGCCTTCGCCCGTATCGGCAACCGCGTCCCAGGCTTTACATCCGGGGCGAGCGACAGCGTCGCCAGCACGGCGTAAGGCCCTTCATAGACATGGTTCATCAGCCCCGCGACCAGCAGCGTTTCGGGCACCGGATAACGCAGCGGTCCGACCCGAACGCCCTGCGGCAGCGTCCATTCGACCGTCATGCCCAGTCCCGCATCGCCGGGATTTTCCCAATAGCCGTGCCAGCCCGGTTCAGGCCGCATGTCGAACGCAAGGGTCGTGCTCCCACCCGGGACGGGCGTGATGCTTTCCGCGGCCAGCGTCGCCGGAACGGTAAGCGCCGCGCCAAACGCACCCTGCGCCGGATTTTGAGCCGATGCGGGAAACAGCACCGCCGATCCGCCCAGGATCAGCGCCAGCGTCATTATCAGGACATGAAAAATCCGCATTGCGCCTCTGTTCGCCTGTTCCCCAGCGGGCTAGGTCGGGGGGCGTGCGCCGTCAAGCTTGCCGAATGATTGGAAGCGGTGGAGAAACATGCGCAAGACCATCGCCGCGGCGCTCCTGCTGGCCGGCGGCGCCCTTCCCGTCATGGCCCAACCGGAAATCACGGCCCGGCCGCCAGCGGCAACCGGAGCGACATCCCCGGCCTTCACCCGCCAAAGCTGATCATCGCCATTGCCGTCGACCAGTTTTCGGCCGACCTGTTCAGCGAATATCGCCCCTATTTCACCGGAGGTCTCAGACGATTGGCGCAAGAGGGCGCCGTCTTTCCGCGCGGCTATCAAAGCCATGCGGCGACCGAAACCTGTCCAGGCCACAGCACCATCCTGACCGGCGGCAGCCCGGCCCGCACCGGCATCATCGCGAACCACTGGTTCGACCTGTACACCGCGCGCGCGGCACGCCCGAACGGCACCGGATGAACGCCATGCCGACGGCCAGTCGCGTCGATGCGGCGCTGATGCCGGGGGCCTTGTCGAGTGTTGTCGGGAAACGGACCGGCCTTGCCGGCAAGGGGCTGATCCGGGGCGACGGCCCGGCGGGCGACTTCTATTTCGACACGGCACTGACGGCGGCGCAGCGCGCGGCCGTGGAGGCCGAAACGCTCAACCTGTTGCGCGCCCACCCCCAGGTCGAAACGATGTTCACCAAAGCGCAGATCGCGGCTGCGCCACCCCCTTCCGGTCCGCCGGAGAACTGGACGCTGTTGCAAAAGGCACGCGCCAGCTTCGACCCCGTCCGGTCCGGCGACCTGCTGCTGGTGCTGAAGGCCCGCGTCATGTCCATAGCTGAACGGGCGGTGATGGGCGCGGTCGCCACGCATGGATCACCCTGGGACCATGATCGCCGGGTGTCGATCCTGTTCTGGCGCAAGGGTCTTGTCCCGTTTGAACAGCCGTTGGGGGTGGAGACGGCGGACATCATGCCGACGCTCGCCGCGCTGATCGGCCTGCCGGTCCCCGCGCACGGGATTGATGGTCGCTGCCTGGACCTGATCGCTAGCCCGCGCAGCAGCTGTCCCACGCAATAAGCGCGCGGCGACGGGTCAGCCGGCGTCGGCCACGTCGCCCCCCCCCTCGTCCACCATCGCGTGGACGCGGTGCGGCGCGGACACCTCCACCCGGCTGGTCACTTCATACAAGGCCTTGGCCTGCCGGACGTTGCTGTCCGCCGGCACACTGTCGGTCAGCCAGACATTGCCGCCGATCACCGACCGGCTGCCCACGATGATCCGGCCCAATATTGTCGCCCCGGCATAGATCACCACATCATCCTCGATGATCGGATGCCGCGCCTGCGCCTTTTGCAGTCCACCCTTCTCATCGGCGGGAAAGCTGCGCGCGCCCAGCGTCACGCCCTGATACAGCCGCACCCGATCTCCAACGATCGCCGTTTCGCCGACCACGACGCCCGTGCCATGGTCGATGAAGAAGCTGCGGCCGATGGTTGCCCCGGGATGAATGTCGATTCCCGTGTGGGAATGGGCGATTTCCGATATGATCCGGGCCACCAGCGGGGCGCCCAGCGTGTGAATCCGATGCGCCAGCCGATGGTGGATGATCGCCAGCATGGATGGGTAGCAAATCAGCACCTCGTCCACGCTGCGCGCGGCCGGATCGCCCAGGAAAGCGGCTTCGACATCGGTATCGAGCAGTTCGCGCAGGGCCGGCAGGCTTTGCGCGAATCCGCCGATGATCCGGGCCGCTTCTGTATCCATCGCCTGCGACGTCTCGCCCGACATCGCATATATGAGTTCCAGCCGAATCTGGCCATACAGGCGGCTGAGCGCGGTCTGAAGCGTTTCGGCGACGAACGCGTCCTCATTATGCGCACGCACGAAACTGGGGCCCAGCCGCAACGGGAACAACGCGCCGCACAGCGCGGCCATGATGCGGGTCAGGTTGGCGCGGGACGGGAAGCCGTCGGTACCATGTTCCGCATGATGCTGCTTGGCCTGCCGCCAGCGGGCACGCGCCGCCGCCAATTCCGCGACCAGATGGTCGATGTCCCAATATCCTTCGACCAGCGGGGCGTCGTCTTCCTTGCCTGCGAACATCAGCAACCTCGTTCCTGTGATCCGAGCAATATAGCGGCAGCTATCGCCGATCGAAAAAGAGTTTTGCTTGGGCAGGACAAGGGATTCCCTTGGCCTGGACCGCTTTCCTGCTGGCCGCCCGATCCGCCGTTCAGGCCGGCGAGGATTTCACCAGACCGTGTTCAGCGGCGGCGCGCGGCGAAAACCGGCGCTTCGCGGTCGCGCTTCGACAGGTCGTCAAGCAGCGGCGGCCGTTCAAAGCGGATGTCGATATCCTCCGCCTCTATCGAAATCTCGCCCCGCATATCCAGGTCGACCGGCTGGTCGAACTTGAGCGCCATCAACATATCGTCTTCCAGCGCCATCACCCCATGGGCGCAGTTGCCTGGCGTGTAGAGGGACGCCCCGTCGGCATCGAGGCACAGCGAATGCACCTTCACCGGCAAGGATGTGTCGTCGAGCGCGACCCAGAAAATCTGCGCGCGACCGCGAAGGACGGTGACCAGCTTTCCCTGCGCTTTCGGCGCAAGCTGATAATGAAGCCCGCGAATGCAGCCAGCTCTGGCCGTGCGGATGATATTCTCCTGAACCAGCGGAAAGACAGGCAGGGGGGAGCCGTCCGCCGACCCGAAAAAAGCCTCATAACTGCTGCCGCGATCGTCGGCGAAGTTCGGCCCGCTGAACAGCACGGCACCGTCGGGAAGGCATTCAGCGCGCGACACGAAGCCCGCGGTCACCAAATCCGGTCAATGCTGCGCATTGTCGAGGAACCAGCGATAGGTCGTCGCAAGCCCTTCTTCGAGGCCGATCTTCGGCGTCCAGCCCATCGCCTTCAGCTTGTCCGCCGCCATCAATTTGCGCGGTGTCCCGTCGGGCTTGCTCCGATCATGCCGCAGTTCGCCGTCAAGGCCCACCACCTTCATGATCATGCGCGCCGTATCGGCGATCGACAGGTCGATGCCGCTGCCGATATTGATATGCTCATAATCTTCATAATTGCGCAGGACGAATATGACGGCGTCAGCCAGATCGTCGACATGCAGGAATTCGCGCATCGGGCTGCCCGTGCCCCATATTTCCAGCCCGCTTTCCCCGCGCATCTTGCTTTCATGGGCCTTGCGCATCAGCGCCGGAATGACATGGGACGACTGCAGGTCGAAATTATCGTAGGGCCCGTACAAATTGGTCGGCATCCCCGAAACGAACCGGGCGCCATATTGCTTCATATAGGCCTGACACAGTTTGATGCCCGCGATCTTCGCGATCGCATACCATTCATTGGTCGGTTCCAGGGGGCCGGTAAGCAGGGAGGATTCCACGATGGGCTGAGGCGCCATCTTGGGATAGATGCACGACGACCCCAGGAACAAGAGCTTTTCAACGCCAACATCATAGCTGGATTTGATGACGTTGTTCTGGATGACCATATTGTCGTAGAGAAAATCGACGGGATAGGTGTCATTGGCCAGGATGCCGCCGACTTTCGCCGCGGCGACCACCACCATATCGGGCTTTTCACGCTCGATCCAGCGCACCACCTGATCGCGATCGAGCAGGTCGCACACGTCCCGGCCGACCGTCAGCGTTT
>JBFWMJ010000113.1:0-9272 GCA_050251675.1 Sphingobium sp. | reverse complement strand
AATGCTCGATCCTGCCGAAGCGATCGCGACCACCACGGCGAGGTCGAGCGCGGGGAAGAACCGGCCAAAGGCGCTGGCGAGCGCCAGCAGCACACGCGCGCTGCCCGGTGTGAAGATCATCCACGATCTGGCCGCCCCGGTCCTTCTCCACCGATCGGCAAGCAGGAAGACGGCCAGCAGCAGCGCCAGAAGCACAGCGACCATCCGTCCGCCCGCAAGCGCGATGCCAGCAAGCGCGAGGCCGGGCGTCGCAAAGGCGATCCAGCCCGTCTGCGGGGGCCGCAGCGCCAGTTCGTCCAGCCGGTCGGCGGTCACAGCCAGCAACAGCCCGAGCAGCAGCATAACGAACCCCGTGCCCGTCCACAGCAATTCGATCAGCACCAGCGCGATCGCGGCCAGCGCGACCGAAGCGATCCGCACCTGTAGCGCGGGCACCTGGGTCCGCATGAGCATCGGGCTGATCCAGCGGGCGACGGGCGCCATCAGATACTGTTCCGCCCCGCCCCTGCGCTGAACGGAACCCGCCCCCGACGCCATGATCGACTGACCGACGAGATCGGCCTGTTCCTGTCCTACGACAAGGGCGACGCGCCCCTCCATCAGGTCGTCCTGCGGCACGGTGACGCGCCGCGCCCCGGCCTGGATCGCCGCCCGGACCATCGTCAGTTCCAGATCCCAGTCGCCGATCATGTCCAGCGTCCCGAACAACAGGTCTGGTTCGACCCGTGCCAGCCCCGCCCAGCGCTGCCCGCTGTCGATCCGTTCCAGCGGCGCACTCGCCCGGCTGTCGTCCGTCACCAGAAGGGCGTTGCCCCGCGCCGTCGCCATCGCCTCGAAATGACTTTGTGCCACGATCGCCCCGTCGGCGACCAGCAGCGTGTCGCTATCCCGTGATGCGTCCCGGACCAGCGACACCATGTCACGGATCAGCGCGACCGTGATGCCATCGGCATTCAGACGGTCGACCGCCTGCGACAGGGCGGGCGTGATCACGCCGACCAGGATGAGGATACGGCTCGCGCCCGCGCGCGCGGCCTGTCTGGCCTGATATTCCACGAGCGTCTGGCCAGCGAAATGCAGGCTTGCGCGCAGGCCCCCTGCCGACTCGGCCGATGGGCGGCTGGCGCTGATAATCGCGGCGAAAGTCATGATATTGTCGTGTCGACCCGATGCTATGTGAGCCGCGCTTTTCGCAAGGCTGAGCCGATCGCGCAAGCGATGGCGTGCCGGGATCGCCGGTGCGGTGCGATCACCCCCGGCCGATGGCTGTAATCGCCGTACGCAACCGTCGCAGGATACGCGCATCGCCCGGCGCACAGCGCGCCGCTTCGTCGGCCAGCGCCATCAGGCCGGTCACGCCGAAACTGGCCGCCAGCCCCTTCAGCCGCCAGGCCGAAAGCGCCCAGCTGGCATCACAATGGGCCCGTCCGAGCAGGTCGAGATGGTGTTCGGCGCTTTCCATGAAGGCGGTCCGAAGATCGGCGATCAACGCCACATCGTCGCCAGCCGTCGCGGCGAGCGCAGCATCCAGGGCACCGGGGTCATAGGACATATCCCCTTTTTTACCGGGCAAGCCGTTAAGTTTTGGTAACAACGGGCATTTGCGGGACCATAAAAGGAGGATAGACTGCCGCGCATGAACGGGGGCAGCACAATCGTGGAATTCTGGCGCGATGGCGATGGCGCGGTCGAAAACACGCCGCAATCGGACGACATCCTGCTGTTGCAACGCACCGCTTCGGACATGAACGATGCCGCGGGAGAGGAGGAGGATGACGAGCTATCCCCTCCCCCTGCCATGAACCGGAATGAAGCCGCGGTGCGGGCGCTCTGCCTGATCGCCGGCCTGGGCTGGCTCGGTTTTGGCGGATGGGCGTTCCACGCGTCGGGTCAATGGCAGGCCGGGCCGGCGGCGTGGCCCGGGATCGTCGCGACCCTGCTGGTGCCGATCATCCTGCTGGGCGTCGCCTATCTCCTGTTGATGCGCACCAGCCGCGCGGAATCCCGTCGCTATATCGACGGCGCCCGCGCCTTGAGGGGCGAAGCCGACCGGCTGGAGGTTCGGATGGCGCGAATCGCCGACCGACTGGAAACGACCCGGCGTGCGATGGAGGATCAGGCCTGTCTGCTTGACAGTTACGGCGCGGCCGCCAGCGGCAATATGGAAGCGTCCGCCAAGCTGATCGCCGATCGCGCCGGCGATACGGCGCGTTCGGCGGCTGAGGCCGAGCGCGCGGCCACGGCGGTCGCCGCGCGCATGGATGCGCTGATCGCGTCGATACCCGATCTGGAGGACCGCGCGAACCGGATGGCCGGACAGATCATGGATAACGGCCATGCGCTTTCCGAACGGATCGATGCCATGGAGGGGCGGCTGCACGCCCTTGCGGAACTGTCGGATGAAGCGCGGGCGCGCACGCTTTCCGCAACAAAAAGCCTGAGCGCGCAACTGAAACAAATGCAGGAAGCGACCCGCGCCGCGTCGGGCGAAGTAAGCGGCATGGCCGACATCGCCGCCGGCCGCATAGACGCAACCGTCCAGAATATGGTGACGGCGATGGCGTCCAGCCGCGACATGCTGACCGACCAGGCCGCCGCGCTGGAGGAACTGGTCGCGCGCGCGAATAGGGATATGGCGCAAACCGGCCGGGACACCGTCGCCCTGTTCACGCAGAACATGTCCGGCGTCGATACCGATTTGCGCGGCCGTCTGGACGCCGCCCTGTCCCATGCCCGTCAGGTGCTGGCTGTTACGGACTCGGAACTGACGGCGCAGACAGCCGCGCTCGAGGCGCTGATCGACCGCGCGCGCGCCGGTGTGGACGGGATCGGGGGTCAGGCGGTCGCCGGCTTTGCCGACACCATCGGCGAGGTCGAAAAACGCCTGCGCCAGCTCGACCATATGGTTGAGCGGCAACATGGGCTGGTGGCTGACCTGCAATCGTCCCTGGTCGGGACGATCGGCGTTGCCGACGAGCGCTTTACCGCATTGGAGGGGTCCGCCCTGGCACGCAGCGAAAGGATGACCGACGCGCTGCAACGCCTGACGGCAGAAACGCAAAGGATCGACACGGCGCTGGCGTCGGGCGGCGCCACCGCCGAACGCATGATCGCTTGCGCCGAAAGTCTGCTGCTCGCGCTCGATGCGAGCGTGCGCGAACTGGATGAAACCTTTCCGGGCGCGCTGGAGCGGTTCGACAACCGGCTGGAGGCAAGCCGCACCCTGCTGGTCAGCATCACCCCCGAAATCCAGCATGTGGAAGCGATTTCCGAAGCGCTGGCCGGGCGCGCCCAGGAATCGGAAGAGATGTTGCGGGGGCAGGGCCAGCGGCTCACCGAATGGCTGGACAGCACCCGGAAAGGCCTGGAAACGAACCGCGCGCAGGTCGAAAAACTGCACGCCGCCTTCGCCGATGCGCACGAGGGCGCGACCCGCATCACGGAGGGCGCGGGACCGCTGCTCATCACCGCCCTGCTGCGGGTCAAGGACACTGCGGAACAGGCCGCGGAACGAGCACGTCAGGCGCTTGGCCGCGCCATCCCGGATGCGGCGCAGTCGCTTGCCGACGCCAGCGAGGAAGCGATGCGCGCTGCCGTCGACGAGCAGGTGACCACCCAGATCAACCGGGTCGCGCTGGTCGCGGAAGACGCGGTCAGGGCCGCGAATCAGGCATCCGACCGGCTGCTGCGCCAGTTGCACACGATCACCGAAACGAGCGCGAGCGTCGAACAGCGTATCGAGGAAGCCGAGCGCGCGGTGGAGAACCGCGACCGCGACAATTTCGCGCGGCGTTCCGCGCTATTGATCGACTCCCTCAACAGCGCAGCCATCGACGTGACGAAACTGTTGTCGAACGATGTCGCCGATGCAAGCTGGGCCGCATACCTCAAGGGCGATCGCGGCGTGTTCGCCCGCCGCGCGGTAAAGCTGCTCGACGCCGGTGAAGTACACAGCGTGGCGCAGCTTTATGACGACAATCCGGAATTTCGTGACCATGTGAACCGCTACATCCACGATTTCGAATCGATGCTGCGGGTCATCCTGTCCGCGCGCGACGGCAATGCGCTGGGCGTGGCCATTCTCTCGTCGGATATGGGCAAGCTTTATGTCGCGCTGGCGCAGGCGATCGAGCGTCTGGGACAGTAGAACAAGCGACTTCAGGCGGCGAAAGCCGGCCCCGTTATTATTGGGGCACGCCGACGAAATGCTGCATATGCTCGCTGGTGATCCAGCCCTGCACATAATTGGCGTAATAGAGCCCGAACAATATCGTGGCCACGATCGTTGCGCGCAGTGCCACCCGCCAGGGGCGGAAGTTGGTAGGCGCGCTGTCAGCGTGGCCCTTCTCCACCACTTCCCCTGACTCGTGCGGCGTCCGCAAGCCGAAGGGCATGACGATGAATGCGCTGATCACCCAGAACAGCATATAGATGGCAACAATCGCAAACCAGTTCATGTCTGCGCGATAGACCATAATCGTTCCGCTGGGAAGCATCCGGCCGGTCTTGCCTGCCCTATGGCCGCCATGTTTGGAAAAGACGCCGGCGACGGCGCTCATTCGCAGAGGTGCCTCGAACCGTCCTCCAAGGGCGCAGAGCAGCCCCGCCCTCCCCCGCACAGTCGCCGGATGACGCCCACGCTCCGACCGCCTATATGTGCCGACACATATGTCAGGTGCCGGAACAAACGATATGATCGCAGACTCGAAACGCCGTTATGGCAAGGTCAGCATGGCCTTACACTGGACCATGGCCGCGCTGATCGGCTGGCAACTGCTGAAATTTGGCGATTACATCGCGAAAGGGGAGCATTGGGTCAGCCGGACCTTTGTGCCCTGGCATATATCCATCGGAATGCTGCTGCTCGGCCTCGTCGTACTCCGCTCCCTCTGGGCGGCCAGCCAGCGCAAGCATCGCCCCCGACAGAATCCGGCGACCGCGTTGCTGGTGAAAACCGGACATGCCTTGCTCTACGCCGGCATGGTGCTACTGCCGGTTACAGGCGCGCTGACCATGGTCGGCGGCGGCTACGGATTGACCGTCTTCGGGCTGGAACTGGTCGGCACGGGCGACAGGATCGGCTGGGCGGCCGCCCTCGGCAGCCTGCATGCCCCCGTATCCTGGGGCTTCACCCTCCTCGTCGCCGGACATATCATCATCGCTTTGGCGCATCATTTCATCCGGCGAGACGACACGCTGCGACGGATGCTGTAGCGGTTGACGGTTAGCGATACCCGGCTCTGACGCATGCCACCGCCACGTCCACCGCAGACGTTCCGCCTGCTGCGATTTGCTGGCAAAAATCGATACTGCACCGCAGCACAACCCAGCCGATGGCAGCGATGTCCGCCGCCCGGCGCGGCGCCATGGCGGGACGCAATGGGAGAGTGCAAAGAAAAGACGGATCAAAGCGCCCTTAGCTGCATTCCTGCGCTTGGAGGTGGCCCCATGCCCTGCTAGGGATGCGCCATCGGCAAAAAAGGAGGCATATCGCCATGAGCAAGATGCATCTGGTGATGGGTGGGCGCGTCAAAAATCCGCAAGGCCTGGAATTCGAGGATCTCGACGCGATGGATCTTGTCGGCATCTTTCCTGATTATGCGTCCGCGGAAAAAGCATGGCGCGGCGCAGCACAGCGCACGGTCGACGATGCCGAAATGCGCTATGTGATCGTCCATCTCCACCGGCTGCTGGAACCCGACCTGCCAAGCGGTTGAGAAGCCGCGACGGGCACCGCGTCCCTTTTCACGCCCGATACCGACAGTGTCAGGAAATGGAGTGCGGCCGCTTACGGAAACGCCAGCGCAGCAACGGTCGCGTCAGCAATAGCCCGGCCAGGAAACCGCCGACATGTGCCGCCACGGCAATCTGGCCCAGGTCGGAAAAGCCGCCGGCTGTGGCAATGCCAATCATCAGCTGGATGGCGATCCATCCCGCCGCCAGCCACAGAATGCGCACCATGTTCGCCGAAAAGGGGCCGATACGCCGCACCTGCTGCTGGCTGTAAAGCATGGCGTACGTGGCGATGATCGCCGAGATTGCGCCGCTGGCACCGACCATGGGGCTGGCGGATGACGGATTCACCAGCCATTGCGCCAGCGTGGCGGCATAAGCGCCGGCCACATAAAGCATCAGCATCCCGCCCCGCGCCAGAACATGTTCGACCTGGCGCCCGCAAAAGACCAGCATCAGCAGATTGAAGCCGATATGCAGCCAGCCGGCATGGATCAATGTGCAGCTGAGCGGTGTTAGCCAGACGGGAACGGCCGTCATACCCGCCAGCAAGGCGGAATCGCCGATCCGCGCCGGTATGAACCCGGCCACGACCGCGGCATTGTCGATCTTGCCCGACAGATATTGCAGGACGAACAGGATGAAGATGACCGCCGCGATCCCGTTCGTCATACGGCCGATGGGCAGTTTCATACGGGTCAGACGAACGCGACCTTGTCGATCAGGTAGAATTTGTCACCGGCGGGGACGGAAACCTCCACCTCCTCACCGACCTGACGGCCGATCAGGGCGCGCCCGATGGGGCTGTTATAGCTGATCATGCCCAGCTTCGCATCCGCCTCCGCAGGGCCGACGATCTGATAACGCACAGGCTTGTCATCCTCGTCCAGCAGGGTGACGGTCGCGCCGAACACCACCTTGTCCCCCGAAAGAGTCGTGGGATCGATGATCTGGGCGCGCGACAGCTTGTCCTCCAGATCGGCAATAGTCGCTTCCACCTGTCCCTGCCGCTCCTTGGCGGCATGATATTCGGCATTTTCCGAAAGATCGCCATGCGCGCGGGCTTCCTCGATGGCGTCCACGATCAGCGGCCTTTCGGCTTTCAGTTCGCGCAGCTGCGCATTGAGCTTGTCATAGCCCATTTGCAGCATCGGCATCTTTTCGACGGTCGCCATATTTGCCATCCTTCGTCAAAACTTCCCTTTGGCGGCCACCAACATGGTGCCACCCGCAGCATGCTACCTTATGCAGGGGGTCAGGCTTGCGACACCGGATAATAGGACTGGAGCGTCCGCACTTCAAGGGCATGGCCGCGCAGCGCCTCGATCGCGTCCGCCGCCGCGACGCTGGCGGCCGCGGTGGTGAAGCTGGCGACCTTCTGCCGCAGGGCGCTGGTGCGTATCGCCTTGCTGTCCTTCAGCGACTGCCAGCCTTCGGTCGTGTTGATGATGAGGGCGATGTCACCGTCGGTGATGCGGTCGACGATGTGGGGGCGCCCTTCCGCGACCTTGTTCACCTGCTCGACGGCGATGCCATTTTCGGTCAGGAAGCGCGCCGTCCCACCGGTGGCGACGATGGCGAAACCCATGTCGGCGAACTTTTGCACCGCGGGCAGGACGACAGGCTTGTCGCTGTCCTTGATCGACACGAATATCGTGCCGGACGTCGGCAGCATGGTGGACGCGCCCAGTTGCGATTTGGCGAAGGCGGTCGCGAAATCCCGGTCGATGCCCATGACTTCGCCGGTGCTTTTCATTTCCGGTGACAACACCGGATCGACACCTGGGAAACGGCCGAAGGGGAAGACGGCTTCCTTGACCGCGATATGGCCAATCGCGTTGCGGTCGATCCTGGGCAGGTCCTTCAGCTTTTCGCCCGCCATGACGCGGCTGGCGATCTTGGCGATCGGCGTACCGATGGCCTTGGCGACAAAGGGCACGGTGCGGCTTGCGCGCGGGTTGACCTCGATCAGATAGACGACGCCATCCTTGACCGCGAACTGGATGTTCATAAGGCCAAGCACGTTCAGCGCACGGGCGAGAATGTCGGTCTGCCGCTCTATTTCCGCGATGATGTCCGCCGGCAGGCTGTAGGGCGGCAGCGAACAGGCGCTGTCGCCCGAATGGACGCCCGCCTCCTCGATATGTTGCAGCACGCCCGCGACCACGACATCCTCGCCGTCGCACAGCGCATCCACATCCACCTCGGTCGCGTCACGCAGATATTGATCGATCAGCACCGGCGAATCGCCCGACACCTGCACCGCAGTGGCGATATATTCCTCCAGTTGCGCCTGACCGTCGACGATCTCCATCGCCCGCCCGCCCAGCACATAGGATGGACGCATCAGTACCGGATAGCCGATACGACTAGCAACCGCGATCGCTTCATCTCGCGACCGGGCGATGCCGTTGGCGGGCTGCTTGAGCCCCAGCCTGTCGATCAGCGCAGCGAAACGCTCACGATCCTCAGCCAAATCGATGGCATCGGGAGAGGTGCCCAATATGGGGATACCCGCATCCTCCAGCGCCTGCGCCAGTTTCAACGGCGTCTGCCCGCCAAACTGGACGATCACGCCGACCAGTTCGCCGCTCGATTTCTCGACGTCCAGTATTTCCAGCACATCCTCGGCGGTCAGCGGCTCGAAATAAAGCCGGTCGGACGTGTCATAATCGGTCGAAACGGTTTCCGGGTTGCAGTTGACCATGATCGTTTCATAGCCGACCTCGGACAGGGCGAAGCAGGCGTGAACGCAGCAATAATCGAACTCGATCCCCTGCCCGATCCGGTTCGGACCCCCGCCCAGGATGACGACCTTGCGCCGGTCGCTGGGCTGCGCCTCATTTTCCGCCTCGCCGAAAACCGGCGCTTCATAGGTGGAATACATATAGGGCGTCTTCGCCTCGAACTCGGCGGCGCAGGTGTCGATGCGCTTGAACACCGGGCGGACGCCCAGACGCTGACGCAGCGCGCGCACTTCATCCTCGGTGATGCCGCCCGTCATCGCCTTCACCGTCTCATGGATCAGGCCGCCGCTGCGGGCGATGCCGCGTTCCATGCCGCGCAGATTGGCGGATTTGAGCGCCAGCCAGGCGAGGCGCTTGTCGGAAAAGCCCATGGACTTCAGCCGGCGCATCGCGTCGGCATCCTGGGGCAGCCCGTTTTCAATGACCTGCGCCTCGGCGTCGACGATTTCCTTGATCCGTTCCAGGAACCAGGGATCATATTTGGCGACAGCGTGGATTTCCGCGACGCTTAGCCCCTCGCGCAGCGCCTGGGCGGCGACCAGCAGCCGGTCGGGCGTCGGCTGGGCCAGCGCGGCGACGATGTCGTCCCGCGACGCACCGACCAGATGATCCACCTGGTTGAACCCGCTGAGGCCCGTTTCCAGACCGCGCAGCGCCTTCTGCATGGATTCATGGATGTTGCGGCCGATCGCCATCACCTCACCCACCGACTTCATCGCGGTGCCCAGCAGCGGCTCGGCGCCCTTGAATTTTTCAAAGGCGAAGCGCGGGATCTAGATCGGAAGAGCACAC
>JBFWMJ010000112.1:0-9433 GCA_050251675.1 Sphingobium sp. | reverse complement strand
CTCAAAGGATGAATTCGATCCGGGTGGCGAGCTGGAGCAGCCCGTTGACGGTGTTGGGGATCAGCAGCGAATTGAGCTGGGTGACGTTGCTGGCATCGCGCTCGATAACGAGGCCGGCAATAAAGCCGTCGACATCCTCCATCAGCCCGGCATCCTCCCATTCGCGGGCCAGCGCGATCGTCTCCGCCCTGACGGCCGCGATCGTGTCGGCGGTCAGCTTCTCACGCGGGAATTTCTGGGCCATGCGCGCACGATAGCTGTAGCGATAATAGCCGAGCGTCGCGGTCGTCTGGATATCGAGATAGCTGGGATCGTCGAACCCGCCGCTATTGACCTGATAGGTGGAGATCAGCCGCTCGATCGCCACGTCGCCGGCCGCGTTGACACGATAGGTGGAGATGCCGTCCCGCAGCAGCAGTTCGCGCTCCTGACGCGGGAAACGATGCTCCGGCCGGGGCGCGCGAATCCCCGGCACGACCAGATCGGTAAACGGGCGGGCCGGGTCGATCTGGAGGTGGAAGGCGGCGATCGCGGCGAAAGCAGACGCGACGGCCCAGGGCGGCGACGGCATCCTGTGCGCGCCGACGATGGTCGTATGGACGCCGTTGCGGGTGCTGCCAAAGGTCGCCAGCGTCGCGAAACTGCCCGCCATACCGTAAAAGGCGCGCCCTTCAATCTGCCGCACCGGCCCCCAGCGGTCGGCCAGTTCCGTGTCGACCACAGACATGTTGGCGGCGTCGTTCATCCCGACGACGATCGTCTGATACCATTGGTCGCCCAGGCCCGCGAGCAGCGAGGACAGGTCAGGATTGGTCGCGCCGCCAGCCATCGCCACGATGGTCGCGGTCAGCCCGGCCGGTGTCGCCTCTCCATCGAAATAGTTGAGCCGCACGTCGATATCATTGCCGGCCGTACCCTTGTGCCGGCAGGTCAGGGTGACGACCGCCCCCGAGACCGACGCGGTGACCGGCAGGTCCGGCTGGCCGTTGATCGCGGCCGACAGGGCGGTCGCGACGGATACCGCCGTCGCTCCCGAGGCGACCCCCACCGGCACGCGCGCGCCCGCGATCATCACCGCCAGCGTTCCGGCCGCCGTGGCCACGCCGGCAAGCGTAAGGGTGCCGGTCGCGGCGACGCCGGCCGCATTGTCGGCGATCGGCATGGCCCAGACCTCGACCTGGGCGGACGCCTTAAGCGTCGCGGCGACCATCGCCGCCAATATGGAGCCGCGTCCGGCCAGCGTCGCGCCCTGGTCGCCGCGCGTCATGCGTGCCGGCGCGCTCACGCTCGCCGCGCCGATGCACTGGCCGATCAGCAGGATTTTCTGCTGCGCGGGCGGCAGGCCCTGAAGGGCGCGGACATTGGAGAACTCGACCTGGCTGCCCGGCACACGCTGGTTGGGCGAGATGGCATCAAAGGCGAAACTGTTCATGCGGCGTCTCCCTTCGCGGCGGCGGCGACCGTGGCGGCCTTGCGCTCAGCCGCTTCGACGGCTTTCTGGTCGGTTTCGGCGATGTCGCCGTCATCCAGCCGGCGTTGCCAGTAGCCGGACCACTCGACCCCCTTGCCCTGACCGGGCAGCGGTGCGGCGTCAGCGGGATCGCGCACGACCAGGCCGGGCTTCGGCCTGATCCAGCGCAGCGGTGTGGCGGTCATGGGGCGTCTCCTTGTAGGGGGATGTGATCGGTGGCAGTGGCGTGGATATCGTCGGGCAGCTGCACGCCCGGCGCGACCGGGTCGGCATCGACCATGCCCGGCCGGGTCGCCCAGTTGGCGTGGATCGCGGCCAGATCGTCGGCGGTCAGGTCGGCGACGTCGGCCGGCGCGATCTGAATAGGGAAGCGGCAGGACAGCATCAGGCCGTGCGCCGTCATCCCCAACGCCTTCATCTTGGCCGATCGCGGCAAAGGCTGGCAGTCGCCGATCGCAATCGGGCGGACGAGGTCTAGGCCCAGCGTCTGCCCGCTGAGCGCGGCGGTCACCGCTAGATCAAGGCGATAGACGCCCGGCTGCACGGACGCGTTCGGCCCGCCATGGCGATTGGCGACCTCATCCTGGCGGCTGCTCGCCTGCGCGACGATCAGACCGAACGTCCCGTCGACATGGACGGCGCCGTCGCCCGCCTCTTCGGCGTTGGACCAGCCCGTAAAGCCCACCCACGCCGCTGCGCCCCGCAGTTCGCCGACCTTGGTCTCCAAGTAGTTTTCCCAGTCGTCGGGCAGCGTGTCGAGCCGCCGCCAGGGGAAGCCGACCAGCGCCTCCGTAGCGTGCAGCCGATGGAGGATGGCGCGTTCAATGGCGGCGATCACAGGCCGCGCCCCCAGTCACAGGCCCAGCTGAGCGCCGACCATGCGGCCAGCACCACCGCCAGCGGCAACCAGAAAAGGGCGATGCCGCGATCGCGCCACCCGATATCGATTACGGAGCCGGACGCGCGCGACATGGCGCCCCACAGCAGCCAGGCGCCCAGCGCCCAGACGATCAGCACCCCAAGACAAAGCCGGATCACTGGTCGACCCCCAGATAATCGGCCGTGACGCCGGCAATCTCTTCGCGCCCTCCGGCCGACAGGCCGATGAACTCGCGCTTCGGGGTGTTGGCCTTGCGGCTGTGCGCCTTGACGGTGGCGATGATCGGTTCGGCCAGCTTGACGCCGAACACCTCGCGCATGACGCGCTTGTGGCTCGCGACCTGCTCGGTCCCCGACCACCCCTGATTGTGGCGGCGCGCATAGACGACATTGGTGCCGACCTCCGCAAAGGTCGGACCGCTGCGGTGCGTGAGCGACAGGAAAAGGCGGCGCGAGTCCTGCAGCGTCTTGCCGCCGCTATCCTTCGCGCGCTGCGATTTCGGCCAGGGCACGCCGGCCGGCGAATGCTCTCCGATAAAATTGTCCTGGGCGTCGACCTCCAGCACCATGCCGATCATGTCCATCAGAGGGGCCATGTCGTCGACCTTGCCGATCAGACCGGCGAGCGTCGTTTCGATCTCATCCTGCCCGTCGACGCGGATGCTGAAGCTGTCGGCCATCAGAAGCCCCCCAGCGAATCGCGGCTGAAGGTGCGTTGGCGATCGGGCACGATCACAGCGCCGGGACGGGAAGGCAGGTCCTGCGCGCCGCCGTCGATCTTGACCAGCCCGGTCGATATTTTCTCCAGCGTGCGCATGGCGGCCGCCTCGCGCTTCTCGACCGTCTCGGGCGGCGCGCGGTGCAGCTTGGCAAAGGCGATCTCGCAGGTCAGTTCGACCAGCAGCGGCGGCACCGTGCGCTCCGGCGCGGGTGCATAATATTTGGCGACATAGCCCTCGACGATCGCCGATGCGGTCGCCAGCCTGACGTCGATCGCCGCGACGACCGCGTCGGACCAGCACGCCGCGTCGGCCAGCTCGACCATCACCTGTTCGGTGTAGCGCGCGCGCATATCGTCGGCGGTGGCGAGCATGGACAACCCTTTCAAAAAAATCCGGGACGGGGCCACAGGGCAGCAGCCCCGTCCCGGTTGGTCCGCCCGCCGGTGAGGTAGCGGGCGGTGGCGGCTCACGATCGGCCGGCGCGGAGAGGATGCGCCCGGCCGATCGTGGCGATCAGTCGCCGGCCGACCTGGCTTTCGCTTTGGCGGCGGCGGGAGGCGGCGCGCCGGCGATCTGCGACTCCAGTTCGGCGATGCGCGCATCGCGCGCCTCGATGTCGGACTGGGCTTCGGCCACGGCCGATGCAGAGGCGCGCGCCGCGCCCTGCAGCTGCTCGATCTGCGCATTGGCCTGGCCGAGCGCAGCGGTCGCATCGTCCAGGCGCTGGCGCAGCTCCGCCAGTTCCTGTTCCGGCCCGGCCGGCGCGGTCGGGAAGCTCTCGACATCGATCGGCGGCGCCGCATCGATGATGTCCTGCAGCACATCGTCGGGCGCGGTGGCCACCCAATCGCCATCCGGGTCCTCGAATGGCCGCCAGGCGCCATTGTCCTGCCCGACCAGGACCGTGACCTGGGGATCCTGCAGCAGCAGGCGCAGTTGTGCCACCATCATGCCCGCCAGCACCGCGATTACCGGCGCCCCCACGGGGAAGGCGAAACCGGCCCGGCGATACGGCGTCCTTGCCGCCGTCAGCATCAGCGCGCCCAGCATCAGGCCAGCCACGGCGAGACTTTGACAGTCGCCGTGCCTTTCCATTCGTTGGTTACGCCATCGCTGACCAGTTCGTTGTTTACGATCTTGAGTGCCTCGCCCTCAAGGCTCGGCGGCACCAGCAGGACGGGTTTCTGCGCGCCACTCAGCAGGCCCAGGGGGCGGCCGTAATCGCCCTTCATGCCCATCAGCGCCGCGCGGGCCACTGCATAGTGCTCCGCATCCAGCGTTTGCTTGCTGCCCCAGCAAAACTGCCAGTAGCCGAAGCCGACATTGTACCGCGCGTCGACGCCATAGACATATTTTTTGCGCCAGAAGACATTGTCATCGTCCAGCTTATCGCGCGCGACGAACTGGAGTTTCTTACGTTCCTGGAAGATGATCGGTTTGGTCACCCGGTTGGGATCGTACAGGAACCACGGCGTGCCCGAGCCACCATCGGTGTTGGCCACCGAGGTAACGTCACCGGTAGCGTTCAGCACAGGATGGTCGGTGTCGAAATAATATTGGCCGTCATAGCAGGGCGTCGAGAAGCCGGCCTTGATGAGGCTGAACACCAGCTCATTGGGATGTGCAGCCGCAGCTTGCCCCATCTCGGTAAGCTGCATGTTGTACTGGCCGAGATTGTCGTCCTCGATGTCGTTGCGTTCGACCTCGAGCGTGTCCTCCCAATCCTTGTTCTTGATCGCATAATCGGAAGTGGCGATCTGGTTGACGGCACGGTCGCCCAGCCACTCGCGCATGCCGCGCATCTTTCCCAACCAGCCATATTCATTCTTGCCGGTGCTGGACGGAACGGTGGTTGCGATGTCCTGATAGTCGGGCGGCGCCATGCCCAGCCCGCCCCGGAACAGCCCGGAAAAGGCCGTGCCGAGGGTCTGCAAATTGCCCCGATTTATTTCCATGGGTGACGGTTCCTTTTCGTCAGGCGAACAGGACCCAGACGCCCTCGGCGTCCACGTCCATGATCTTGCCGGCGACGCTGCGCGACGCGGAACCGTCGGTCTTGGCGACCGTCTGGTTGTCCACGATATAGCAGTTGTCGCCAATGTCGGCGATTGTGATGGCGTCGGCCGCCGTGCTGTTTTCAAAACAGAACACGCCCTTTTCGGTGCGGATCGACTTGTCGCCGGCCGCGCCGCCGCTGTTGTCGACCGTTTCCATCGCCACACCGTCCGCGATCTGGCCGGTGGCGGTCGCGCCAGACGTGGCGAAGCCGGTGGCGTTGAGCATGACGATGGTGCCGCCATGGATTTTCACGGCCCCCATCTTGCGGACGAACTGATCGCCGGCACGCTGGCGGGTTTTCGTGCGGTGCGCTGCAATCGCGGTCATGCGGAGGCTCCCTTCTCCAGCTTTTTCTGGGCGAGATAGTCCGCCTCGCTCATGCCCAGCGCGGCGCAGGCCGCGATCTCATGCGCTTCCAGCTTGTCGGGATCGCTGCCGGGCGCTGGATTGCCCCCACCCAGCTGCGCGCCGGCCGCGACGATGACAGGCGCGGCACCAGCAAAATCGCGCCACCCCTGCTCGTTGGTCCGAAACAGGTTCAGGCCCCAATCCTTGAGCGCCGGGACCAGCTTGCCGGCATCGATCGCGGCCGCGACCTCGCGCTCGGCGCGCTCGCCCTCCAGCGTCGCCAGCCGCGAATTGACGGCGGCGACCTGTTCGACCGGCACGAACCTTGCGGGATCGGCCTGGCCAGCCTTCAGCGTCGTCACCGACGCGGCGATTTCCTCGACCGATGCGGTCGCGGCCAGCCCGGCCGCCACGGCGATCGCGCTGGTCGAAGGCGCGTTGGCCTTCGCGGTCAGGGCGGCGGCGGCGGCCACGCACTCCTGTTCGGTGGCGCCAGCCTGAAGGCCGAGCGCCGCCGCGATGAGAGCAAAGCTCATATCGTCTACTTCTCCTGATAGGCCGGCGGCGATCGCCGGCAGGTCGATGGCCCCGACATTGACGAGGGCGGCGTTGCGCAGGCGGATCACCTGCTTGTCGCCCGCCACCAGAAAGAGCGGGCTGACATAGCGATATTCGAGGTCCGCCAGCTTTTGCGCGGCGGCGGGCGTCCAGCGCACGTCATTGGCGTAAATGCCGTCCGCTTCGGCAGACAGGTTTTCAGGCTTGGCCCATCCGGCAGCGACGCCGGTCCCGCCGACGCCGTCCTTGACGGCAAAGGCGGTCTGATGATCAAAATCGAAGTTAAAGTCGGCATCGCCCAGCCACTGGCGGGTGGCGGCAACGATCTGTTCCGCATGCGCCTGGTCGCGGACCAGAAACGGGCCGCGCCCATCCCGCATCGCGATACGCCCGACCGGCAGCAGCTTGACCCGCGTTGCCGGCGCGCCATCGACCAGCGCCACCGCGCTGGCGGCGACTATGCCGAACTGTTGATGATTGTTGCCCCGTGCCATGCGGATGCAGATCGCACGCCCGGAACGGATCGATGACCTCAACTGGTTGAGCGGAACCCAATCCCCGGAGGAAGCGCTGTCATTGCAGCAACCAGGCGACTGCGCCAGCCCCTTGTTATGGTGTCCGCGATCTCCAGCGCCACCCGTCGCGCCCGACATCGACCAGCGTGGTGATGTCCGCCGCCGTCCGCGCATAACGGCGGAAGAGCAGGGCATGCCCGTCGCGCCCGCGCAGCCAAACCCAGCGGATCGTGTCGGCACTGGCGATCGCGGCCGCGATCCGGTCGACCACAACGCCGGGCGGCATGCGTACCGCGCCGGCCGGGCCGACGAACCAGCCACGGCCGATCGACAGCGGCCAGCCGCCACGATCCGCCCAGATCGCCTCGCCCCCCGGCGCCACGCCGAACGCCGCGAGGAAGCGGTCGATCAGCTGCTGCTGTGCGCCGGTCGGCTGCGCGGCGGCGCCAATCTCCTCCGCACCGTCACCGAAGCTTTCGGGCAGCGGGCCGGGCGCCAGGCCGCGCAGATATTCCTTGCCGACATTATAGTCCCAGCCTTTGCCGATCCCCCTTTCCAACGTGAAGACTTCGCCGGTCCGCTTATTTACCGCCTGATAGCTGCGGTTGGGCGGCGGCGATGCGTCGTCGGCCGTCTTGCCCTGGCGATCGAGCATCCGCCGCGACCGGGGAATCGCGGTGCAGCGGCAATTCCAGTCGCACGGCCCATAATGCGTGTCCCACCAGGGATGATCGGCAGGCAGGATCGTGCCGTGCCAGACATGATGTTCCGGCCGCTCCCGACCATCCATGACCGATGAATATTCGAGATAGGGGAAGGCCGCCTTGGTCCGCTGGATACGTTCCCACTTGCCGGCCTGATAGGCGGTGCGGACATTGGTGTCGAAGATCGTCTTCAGCCGCCGGGGCGATCCCAGCTGGACCAGCTCATGCTGGCCGGTGGCCGGGTCGAGCATCGTCTTTTTGCCCCACCAGCCTTTCGCCTCCAGCCGGGGGCGAAGCTCCTTTTTGAAGGTGGCGAGCGTCGTGCCTTCGCCGATCGCCTTGTCGACTGCCTCGCGAATATCCTCCAGGACGTCGCGCGACATCGCCTTTGCGATCGTGAACCAGCGCGCATGTTCGGCCCGGAACACATCCTCCCAGCTGAAGCCGATGCGGAAACCCTTGGACCGGAAGAAGGCGATCGCCTCGCGCGGGGGGACGCCGGCCGGGGGCAGTTCCTCGGGACCGCTCACCAGGGCGACCTGTAGCTGCCGTCTATGATCCGATGGAGCAGCGCGCACGCCGTCCAATGCGTGCCGCCCGCCGCCCAGAGGTCTTCCATCGCCCATTCGACCGTCTCGGGGTCACTCGCCTGGACCGCCTGTTCGCGAAGGCGGGCGTAAGCGTCGGCCTCTCGATCGAGGCGCAGCGCCGCTGGCGTGGCCAGCTCCAGCCTCAGCGTCGCGCGACCGATCCGCAGCCACCAGTTGTTCGACAGAACAGTCTGGCAGTCCATCGTGGTTGCCTGTGACCTGACGACGCGCATCACCGACCGGGCTTCTCGATCAGCCCCGCGATTTTCGCCGCGAAGCCGGCCCTCTCGCCCAGCTGCACGATCGCACCGACGTCCATCGCCATGATGAGGTCGCCGGCCCGCGTCGCCAGCAGTTCCTGTACCTCCTCCAGGCTGCTCGCCTCTTCCAAAAGCCGGTCGATCGGCGCCAGCAGCCCGGCGGCCATCCCCTCCCAGTCGCCCAGCGCGCCGTCGACCAGCGCGTCGATCGCGTCGGGATCGCGCGCGGGCAGCGCGGCGGCGGCAACATCATCCGCCCCGCTGCCCTCTCTGGCCCGTTTAAAAGGGTTTAAAAGGGCGGTCGGGCGCGTTTCAGGACCCGGAGGGGCATTATCGGCATCACCGCCCTCCTGCGCGTCCTGTGGGGCCGGCGCGCCCAGCAGCGGTTCGCCGGCCTTGGGCTCGGGGATGCCGGTACGCTCGCGCCAGGTGGACACGGCGATCGGAACGCCCAGGCGCACGCCGGCTTCGGCGGAGGACAGGAACTCAGCAACGTCGACCGCGTCCGGCCGGCCGACGATGATCATGGGATAGCGGCGGCGGACGCCCCGGTTGAACATGACGATCGGCCGGGCGACGTCGCGCGTCAGCGGCACGCTTAGTTCGGCGGCATCAGCGTCGGCGATATCGTCCCGGACATCGCCGTGCAGGTTCGCCTGCCCCGACCCCAGCCCGCCGGCCTTGGCGTCGCTGCTCGACGTCTGACCCAGCACGACCTTGCTGACCGCGTCGTCGATATAGGTCAGCATGGCGCGGAACATGTCGGGGTTCGCCTGACCGCCGCTCGACGTCACAAATTCGATCAGCATGGATTGCGGGATGACCGCGCCCGCATCCGAT
Organism: Sphingobium sp.; assembly: GCA_050251675.1. Taxonomy (GTDB): domain Bacteria; phylum Pseudomonadota; class Alphaproteobacteria; order Sphingomonadales; family Sphingomonadaceae; genus Sphingobium. The sequence goes on along the minus strand of JBFWMJ010000112.1, from coordinate 488 downwards.
CCGATCTGCGCGACTGCCTGGGCGAGCAGGCGGATGTCATCCTCGCTCGTGCCGTTCTGATATTTCCCGATCCGCAGCGGCAGACCATAGACCTCCAGAAAGGTCATCCAATCCTTGAGCGTGAAATTGGCGAACAGATAATACCAGGCGACGATGCGGGCGAGGCCGCCCCGGATCGGCAGACCCGACTTGGCCTTAGTGATGTGGCAGAGATATTTGCAGGGGTCGAGCGGGGTGGACAGGCCGCTCGATCCGTCCTCGCCGCCGCGCAGCAGCAGCTGCTCGCCTGTCACCCGGTCGAACTCAAAGAAACGGGGATCGCGCCCGATCAGCCGGTCGGGCAACCATTGCCCGCCCTCGGTCGACCAGATGATCTCCGTCACCGAATAGCCCTTGCCCAAGGCGTCAAGGACATCGATCAGCTCTGCCTGCAGCGTCAGGCGTTTTAACCAGTCGCGGACCAGCTGGGCGTCGGCCTGCTCATCGGC
>JBFWMJ010000111.1:0-9448 GCA_050251675.1 Sphingobium sp. | reverse complement strand
AGGGGCTGTATCACCTCGACACCCGCCATGTGTCCCACCTCTATCTGACGATCAACGGCATGCGGCCGATCCTGCTCAGTTCGGCGCTGCGGGACGACAATATCCTGCTCATGTGCGATCTGGCCACTCCCGATTTCCTGCGCGACGATGGCGGTGTCGAGGCGGAACATGACCTCATCCACCTGCGGCGCACGCGCTTCCTTCACGAAGCGGCGGTTTTTGAACGGATCACCCTGCGCAATTTCGATAACGAACGGCGCCGGGTCACGGTTGCCATCGCCTTTGCCGCCGACTTTTCCGACCTGTTCGAAATCCGCGGCATGACGCGCCCGCGCCGGGGCACCATCCTCCCGCCCAGGGTCGGCGACCGCGATGTCCGCCTGCATTATCGGGGGCGTGACGAAAGGACCCGGCAGACCGATTTCCGGTTCCACCCCGCGCCCGATCATCTGAGCGAAGGAGAAGCCCGGTTCCATGTCGATCTCGATCCGGGTGAGCGCTGCGCCATCTTCATGCAGATCAGATGCGAGGAGGGGCGACAGACGGACCCGTTGCCGAAGCTGTTCCTCAAGGCGCTGCGCAGCCGGATGCGGGAATCGCGCGCGGCGCGGGCGCGGGGCGCCACGATCCGGTCGTCCAACAGCCTGTTCACCGAAGTGACGCAGCGGTCGGTGGCGGACATCGCCATGCTGTCGACCCAGACGCCTTTCGGCCCCTATCCCTATGCCGGAATTCCATGGTTCAGCACCATATTCGGGCGGGACGCGATCGTCACCGCCCTTCAAACCCTCTGGCTGGACCCGGCCATCGCGCGGGGCGTGCTCGGCTATCTGGCGGCGCATCAGGCAAGTGCGGTCGATGCCGCTTCGGACGCCGAACCGGGCAAGATCCTGCATGAGGTCAGGCATGGCGAAATGGCGGAATTGGGGGAGGTGCCGTTCCGCCATTATTATGGCAGCATCGATTCGACGCCGCTGTTCCTGATGCTGGCCGGCGCCTATCTCGAACGGACGGGCGACACGGCCTTTCTCGCGTCGATCCGGCCTAACATCCAGGCGGCGCTCGACTGGATCGACGCCTATGGGGACCGGGACGGCGATGGTTTCGTCGAATATGGCCGCCTGACCGACCAGGGACTGATCAACCAGGGGTGGAAGGACAGCCATGATTCGGTGTTCCACGCCGATGGCGTCCTCGCGCGCGGCCCGGTCGCGCTGGCGGAGGTGCAGGCCTATGTCTATGCCGCCTGGACAAGCGCGGGGGCATTGTTCGCGGCATGGGGCGAAGCGGCGGCCGGCCAGCGCTATGCCGCGCGCGCGGAGCAGTTGAAGCGTGCGTTCGACGATGCCTTTTTCGATGAAGGTCTTGGCACCTATGTGCTTGCGCTCGACGGGGCGAAGCGGCCCTGCCGTGTGCGATCGTCCAATGCCGGCCACGTCCTGTTTGCCGGGCTGGCGCTGGAAAAACGGGCGGAATCCGTCGTGCGGACGTTGATGGCGCCCGCTTCCTTTTCCGGCTGGGGTATCAGGACGATCGCATCGACCGAGGCGCGGTACAATCCGATGAGCTATCATAACGGCTCGATCTGGCCGCATGACAATGCGATGATCGCGGCGGGCTTTTCGCGCTATGGCTATCGCGCGGAGGCCAAGCAGATATTCGACGGGCTGATCAGCGCCGCGACCTATGTCGACCTCATGCGCCTGCCCGAACTATTCTGCGGCTTTCCGCGGCGGCGCGCGCAGGGGCCGACATTCTATCCGGTCGCGTGCAGCCCGCAGGCGTGGGCGGCGGGCGCGCCGCTCATGCTGATCCAGTCGTTTCTGGGCCTGCGGGTCGATGGGGCGGGCCGGACCGTAAGGCTGGACAATCCGAAGCTGCCCCGCTCCCTCGATGACCTGACTCTCCATGACCTCAGCCTGGGGGAGGAGCGGATCAGTATCGCCCTGGAGCGTATCGCCGATACGGTCGTCGCGCGGCGGGTCGGCCCAAACAGCGGCGCGAGAATATTGGTGTCGCACTGAGCGGATGGGGGAGGGGTGTGGCGCCCCTCCGTCTTCCGGTTCCGCCCGTCAGCCCAGCAGGCGGATGATCGAGGAGAAATCCTTCGCGCCTTCACCCTGATTGGCGAGCAACTGGTACAAGGCTTCAGCGGCATGGCCCATGGGGACGCTGGCGTCGACGGATGCCGCCGCCTCCATGGCGAGTTTCAGGTCCTTGAGCATGAGCGCGACGGCAAAGCCGCCTTCATACCCATTGTCCGCCGGTGTTTGCGGTCCTACGCCGGGCACGGGGCAATAGCTGGTCATCGACCAGTTCTGACCGGACGATATGCTGGATATGTCGAAGAAGGTCTGCGGATCCAGCCCGATCCGTTTCGCCAGGGCAAAGGCTTCGCAGGTCGCGATCATGCTCGCGCCCAGCAGCATGTTGTTGCAGATCTTCGCCGCCTGGCCGTTGCCGGCGGCACCCGCGTGGATCACGGCCTTGCCCATCGCCGACAATATCGGCTTCGCCCGATCGAACGCATCCTGCTCGCCGCCGACCATGAAGGTCAGCGTGCCGCCATGTGCGGCGGCGATACCGCCCGACACCGGCGCGTCGACCATGGCAAGGCCCTTTTCCGTTGCCGCGGCGCTCACCCGGCGCGCGGTCGCGACGTCGATCGTCGAGCAGTCGAGCAGCAGCGCGCCGGGCTTTGCGGTCGTGAACACCGCGTCGGTATAGACCGCCTCGACATGCTTGCCGGCGGGCAGCATGGTCACGACGGCATCGGCACCGGCCACCGCCTCCGCCGCGCTTTGGGTCGCGGTCGCGCCGGCGTCCGCGACCTTGGCCAGCGCGTCGGCCGACAGGTCGAAGGCGCGCACGGCAAAGCCGTTCTTCAGCAGGTTGGCGGCCATGCCGCCGCCCATATTGCCAAGGCCGATGAACGCAATGGTCTGGGTCATGTCAGTCCTTTCGGTCAGGGTCAGCGTCCCTTCCAGCTGCCGGGGCGTTTTTCGATAAAGGCGGCCATGCCTTCCTTCTTGTCCTCGGTCGCGGTCAGAATCTGGAACAGGCGCCGTTCGATCTGGATCGCCTGGGTGAGGTTGGCTTCAAAGGCGAGGTTCACCATCTCCTTGTTCACCATCGCCGCCATGGGCGGCATGGCGGCAATGGCGGCGGCGGTTTTCAGCGCGTCCGCCAGCAGGTCGGCGGCCGGAACGACCCGTGCGACCAGCCCGCCGCGCTCGGCCTCATCCGCGCCCATCATCCGGCCGGTCAGGCACATTTCCATCGCCTTGGCCTTGCCGATCGCGCGGGTCAGGCGTTGCGATCCGCCCATGCCGGGGGCCACGCCCAGCTTGATTTCCGGCTGGCCGAATTTCGCGCTGTCGGCGGCGATGATGAAATCGGCCATCATCGCCAGTTCGCAGCCGCCGCCCAGGGCAAAGCCGGCCACGGCGGCAATCCACGGCTTGCGCGTCGCGACGACCTTGGACTGCCACCCGGCAAAAAAGTCTTCCAGATAGAAGTCGGCGGCCGGCTTGTCGGCCATTTCCTTGATATCGGCGCCTGCGGCGAACGCCTTGTCTCCGCTGCCGGTCAGCACCGCGCAGTGCTGCGCCGGATCGGCGTCGAACGCGGCGAAGGCGGCCGCAAGGTCGAGCAGCACCTGGCTGTTGAGCGCGTTCAGCGCCTGCGGGCGGTTGATCGTGATCAGCGTGACCGCGTCGCGCTGTTCCACCAGGATGGTTTCATAGGACATGGTTTTTTCAGGCCTCCAGTTCAGGCAGCGGACAGTTCGGGCAATGGCGTCCATTCCTTGTCCGCGGGCAGCGGGGCAAAGAGCGAATCGATCAGCGCCCCGGTCACATCCTCGGGCCGCGCCGGGTTCCATGTGGGCGCATTGTCCTTGTCGAATATCACCGCGCGCACGCCTTCGATGAAATCGGGGCGGCGGATGACGTGATAGCCGATGCGGTATTCGTTGCGCATATTGTCGGCGAAATCGGTCATCGCCGCGCCTTCGGCCAGCTGGCGCAACGCGACCTTGACGGTCTGTGGCGATTTGGTGTCGAGCGTCGCGCGCTGCGCCTTTGCCCATTCCGAACCGTCGGCGTCCAGCGCGGCCAATATATCCTCATAGCGGTCGGACGCGAACAGCCGGTCGATGTCGGCGCGCTGCGCTTCCCACGCCGAAGGCGGCGGCGCGTCGGCCATTTCGTCCAGGATCGGCGACAGGCCGGTGGGGTCGGCCACGATCCGCGCCTTGACGGCGTCCACCTTGTCCGACGTCATATAATGGGTGGCAATGCCGATCGCGGCGCAATCCGCCCCCTTGATCCGCGCGCCGGTGGTGCCGAGCCACGCGCCGGTGCGGCCGGGCAGGCGCGGCAGGAACCAGCCGCCGCCGACATCGGGGAACAGGCCGATGCCGGTTTCGGGCATGGCATAGGTCGTCCGTTCGGTGGCGACGCGATACCGGGCCGGGGCGGAAATGCCGACGCCCCCGCCCATGACGATGCCGTCGAGAAAGGCGACCACCGGCTTGTCATAGACGAACAGCAGGTGGTTCAGCCGATATTCGATGTGGAAGAAGGCTTCCGCTTCGGTGCAGTCGCCCTTCGCGCTGGTCGCCAGCATGGCGATGTCGCCGCCGGAACAGAAACCGCGTGATAATTTGGGATCGCCATCGGGCGCGGGGGCATGATCGATCATCACCGCGACCACGGCGTCGTCGCGGCGCCAGGCGAGCAGCGCGTCGATCATCGCCGCGCACATTTCGTGGGTGAGCGCGTGAATCGCCTTCGGCCGGTTGAGGCGGATGCGACCAACACCATTGTCCACGAAGGCCAGAACCTGATCCGTCATCCCCACTCCTGCGTGATCGAAAAAATCGCCGGCCACGTCTTGTGCGGGCCGGGCGTCCCATTCACTATTTCAGCATATCCCGCGCCACGATCATGCGCATCACCTGGTTCGTGCCCTCCAGGATGGAATGCACCCGCAGATCGCGCCAGAACCGTTCGATCGGATAGTCCATAAGGTAGCCGTAGCCGCCGTGGATTTGCAAGGCGCGGTCCACCACGGACGAGCCGGTGTCGGTGGCGAAGCGCTTGGCCATCGCGGCGAAGCGGGTTTTGTTCGGCGCATTGTCGGTGACCTTCGCGGCGGCGCTGTAGAGCAGCGCGCGCGCCGCCTGCAATTCGGTTTCCATGTCCGCCAGCGTGAACTGCGTGTTCTGGAAATCGGCGATGGCCTGGCCGAACTGCTTGCGGTCTTTGCTGTACTGGACGGCTTCGTCGATACAGCGCTGCGCGCCGCCCAGCGAGCAGGCGCCGATATTGAGCCGCCCGCCGTCCAGCGCGGCCATGGCGATCGAAAAGCCGGTGCCTTCCGTCCCGACGAGGTTGCCGAGCGGTACCCGCACGCCGTCGAAATGCACCTGCGTGGTGGGCTGCGAATGCCAGCCCAGCTTGCGTTCCTGCGCGCCGAAGCTGACGCCGGGCATGTCCTTTTCAATGACCAGACAGCTTATGCCCTTGGGCCCTTCCTCTCCGGTGCGGACCATGGTGAGGTAGATGTCGTTTTCGCCGCCGCCCGAAATGAACTGCTTGGCCCCGGTCACGACATAGGCATCACCGTCGCGAACCGCGCGGGTCTTGAGCGCGGCGGCGTCCGACCCCGACCCGGTTTCGGTCAGGCAATAGCTGGCTATCCGGTCCATGGGCACCAGCGAAGGCAGATATTTGTCCTTCAGCGCCTGGTCGCCGTAGCGATCGATGATCCAGCTGGCCATGTTATGGATCGAGACGAAGGCGCTGGTCGACGGACAGCCATAGGCCATGGCCTCCATGATCAGCGCAGCCTCCAGCCGGCCCAGACCCGTCCCGCCCGATGCTTCCGACACATAGATGCCGCCAAAGCCCAGCGCTGCCGCGGCACGGACCGCGTCGCGGGGGAAGATATGCTTCTCGTCCCATTCCGCCGCATGGGGGGTCAGGACATCTGCGGTGAAACGACGGGCGAGATCCTGAATCTCGCGCTGGTCATCAGTGAGGTCGAACTGGGTCGTCATATCCTGCCTGTTTTCCCAATGGCGTTCCGTTTCCCGAGGGCGTCACGGCGGCGGGACGAAGCCGTCCCGCCATGCCGCGTCACCCCATGGTCGGGATGACGAACGCATTCTCGCCCGCTGCGCTGCCGTCCGGCCAGCGCTGTGTCACGGTCTTGACCTTGGTCCAGAAGCGCACGCCTTCCATCCCATGCTGGTTGGTGTCGCCGAATGCCGACCGTTTCCATCCGCCGAAGCTGTGATAGGCGACCGGCACCGGGATCGGCACGTTGATGCCGACCATGCCGACTTCGACCCGCGCGGCGAATTCACGGGCGGCGTGGCCGTTGCGGGTGAACAGGGCGACGCCATTGCCATATTGGTGCTGGCTGGGCAGGGCGACCGCTTCCTCGAAGCTTTCGGCGCGCACCATCTGAAGCACCGGGCCGAAAATCTCTTCCTTATACGCGCTCATCGTCGGGGTGACGCGGTCGAACAGGGTCGGGCCGACGAAAAAGCCGTTCTCATGCCCCTGCAGCGTGAAGCCACGGCCATCCACGACCAGTTCGGCGCCTTCGTCCACGCCGGTCTGGATCCAGTTCTCGATCTTCTGCTTGTGCGCGGCGGTGACGACGGGGCCATAATGGGCCTCGGCATCGGTCGACACGCCAACCCGCAGCGCCTCGATCGCCGGGAGCAGCTTTTCACGCAGGGCGTTGGCGGTCTTGTCGCCCACCGGCACCACGACGGGCAGCGCCATGCAGCGTTCGCCCGCCGAGCCGAAGGCCGCGCCCGACAGGTCGTTCACCACCTGGTCCAGATCCGCGTCGGGCATGACGATGCCGTGATTCTTCGCGCCGCCCATCGCCTGCACGCGCTTGCCGGCGGCGACGCCGCGGTGATAGACATAATGGGCGATGTCGGAGGAGCCGACGAAGCTGACCGCGCCGATGGCGGGGTGGTCAAGGATCGCGTCGACCATTTCCTTGTCGCCCTGCACCACCTGCAATATGCCATCGGGCAGGCCGGCTTCGCTGAACAGTTCGGCCAGACGCACCGGCACCGACGGGTCACGCTCGCTCGGCTTCAGGATGAAGGCGTTGCCGGTCGCGATGGCGACGCCGCTCATCCACAGCGGGATCATCGCCGGGAAGTTGAAGGGGGTGATGCCCGCGCCGATGCCGATCGGCTGGCGCATCGAATAGATGTCGATGCCCGGGCCTGCGCCGTGCGTATATTCGCCCTTCAGCACATGGGGGATGCCACAGCAGAATTCGATGACTTCCAGACCGCGCTGGATGTCGCCCTTGGAATCCGCGATCACCTTGCCATGCTCGGAACTGAGCAGATGGGCCAGCTCGTCCATATTCTTTTCGACGAGCGTTTTGAAATTGAACATGATCCGCGCGCGGCGCTGCGGGTTCACGGCCGCCCAGGCCGGCTGCGCCTTCTTCGCGGCGGCGACGGCCTGATCCAGCAGCGCGGCATCGCCCAGCGTGACGCGCGCCTGCACGCCGCCATTATTGGGATCGAATACGTCGCTGTGACGGGCGCCGGCGCCGGCGGGGGTAAAGGCGAGCCTGTGGGAAATCTCACGCATGGCGGGTCCTCTCGCAGATAATAGGAGACAGCTATCCGGCTGTTTGTCGATCGCCTTACTAATCCTTGCGAAATTGCATTCAATCGGACAAAATTGCAACTGGAAGCTGCAAAAATGCAGCAATTGGGGTGCCATGTTCGATTGGGACGACCTGCGTATATTTCTGGCCGTAGCCCGTGCGCGCAAGATCGCGCCGGCCGGTCGCGCGCTGGGGCTGGAAGCGACCACCATTTCGCGCCGCCTGCGCCGGCTCAGCCAATCGCTGGACGCCGAACTGTTCGAGATGTCCGGGGGCGAACGGACGCTGACCGGCCGGGGGCAGGCGCTGCTCCATCATGCCGAGGCGGTGGAAAGCGCGGCGCTCCGCGCGATGGAGGATGTGACCGGCGCCACCCACAGCCTGTCGGGTCAGGTGCGGCTGTCGGTCGCCGAAGGGTTCGGCACCTGGATACTGGCGCCGGGCGTCGCCGATTTCCATGCGCGCAATCCCGGCATCCGGCTGGACATCATCACCGCATCGGGTTTCCTCAACCCGTCCAAGCGGGAGGCGGACATGGCGGTGCTGCTGGCGCGGCCGCAGCGCGGGCGGCTGACGGTGCGGCGGCTGGGCGACTATCGTCTTCATCTTCATGCAGCGCCCGGCTATCTGGCGCGGATGGGCTGTCCGGTCCGGCGCGCCGACCTGCGCCGCCATACGCTCATCGGCTATGTGCCTGAATTCATCTTCTCCCCCGAACTGGATTATATGCATGAGGTCGAGGAGGGGCTGGAAGCGCAACTGCGCAGCACAAGCGTTAATATGCAGCGTCGCATGGTCGCGGACGGGGCGGGCATAGCCCTGCTGCCCGACTTCATGTGCCGCGACGATCCGGCGCTGGTCCGCGTGGTGGAGGATGTGCAGGTGACGCGCAGCTTCTGGCTGGTGACGCATAGCGACCTGCGGTCGCTGGCGCGGATCGCGGCGGTGGCGGGCTGGCTGGGGGAACGTATCGCCGCGCTGGGGCAGGCGGGGGATGTGGAACCCCGGTGAAGGCGGTGCGCGTCGATGCCTTGCATGCCGGCGAACCCGCGCTATCTTGAAGGGCAAGCCACAGGAGATCGATGATGCCGCTCACAGCCGATCAGGATATCGCCGCCCTGCTCAATGAAACCCGCACCATTGCCCTGGTCGGCATTTCGGATCGTCCCGACCGCCCGAGCTATGAGGTGATGAAGGAATTGCAGGACCATGGTTATCGCGTGCTGCCGGTCAATCCGCAGATCGCGGGCGAACATGTGCATGGCGAATTTGTCTGGGCGCGGCTGGCGGATATCGGCGTGCCGATCGACATGGTCGACATCTTCCGCAACAGCGCCGCGGCCGGCGAGGCGGTGGATGATGCAATCGCGGCCGGTGCGAAGGCGGTGTGGATGCAACTGGGTGTCGTCAATGAAGCGGCCGCCGCCCGTGCCGAGGCGGCCGGCGTCAAGGTGGTGATGGACCATTGTCCCGCGATTGAGATCCGTCGCCTGAACCTTGCGCCGGTGCCCGCGCAATAAACCCCCGCGCAATAAACCTATGCAGCGCGGGCGCGTGCCTCTACACGCAAAGACATGGCGCGCGCATCGCGGAAGCATCAGCAATCAGGCAGGGGATTTGACCGGCGGACCCTGCTGGTCGGCGGTGGCGCGGCGGCCGGGCTGCTGATCGCCTGGGCCGTGTGGCCGCGCCGCTATGCCCCCAATCTCAACGCCGCGCCGGGCGAGACGGTGTTCGACGCCTTCCTCAAGATCGATCGCACGGGGCAGGTCGTCGTCATCGTGCCGCA
>JBFWMJ010000110.1:0-9463 GCA_050251675.1 Sphingobium sp. | reverse complement strand
GGGGACGGCCTCGGCGTGAAGGTCGGCGATATCCTCGCGGATCGCATAGATCCCGGCATCGACCTGAGCGGGCACATCCCCGAACACAGGCATGTCGACCTCCGCCGCCACGTCCGCGGCGGGCGCGGCAAACCCCATTGCTTCGCGCGCGACGGAGTCTTCGTCGTCCCACGCCCGTGCCGTGTCCTCCCGCTGCCCGGCGATGTGCTGCCGGACGGCGTCCGACATGCCCGCAACGTCCGGTTCGGACGGGTTCCACTCCGGCTCTGCCAGTGCCGGAGGATCAGCCTGTTCCAGCGGATCGGCCGCCCATCGGGATGACGGATCATAAGAAGGCAGGTCCGCGCCCGGCAGATCCGGCTCATCGACACTATCCAGGACGGACGGCGCCACTGGTTCGGGCCGGGCATCATTGTCGATGCCCATGTCCGCGACCACCGCGTCGACCACGGCGGCGTCGATCACCGTCAGCTGGTCGATCGCGCCCATCAGCAGCACGCGGCTGGCCAGGGCGTTGACCCGACGGGGCACGCCCGCGCTTGCCGCATAGATCGCGGCGAAGGCTTCGGGCGTGAAGCGGGGATTGCCGGTCCAGCCGACCAGCGAAAGGCGGTGCAGGATATAGGGTTCGACCTCATGCGGCATCATCGGTTCCAGATGATGGGTCGCGATGACGCGCTGGCGCAACTGTTCGAGCGCCGGGGATTTCAGCAGGTCGCGAAATTCGGGCTGGCCCAGCAGGAATATCTGCAACAGCGACTGTCCGCCCAGCTGGAAATTGGACAGCATCCGCAATTCCTCCAGCGCGGACACCGGCAGGTTCTGCGCCTCGTCCACGATCAGCAGCGACCGGCGGCCGGCGCGCGCCTGCGCGTGGAGGAAGGATTCGATCCGTTGCAGCAACTGCGCCTTGGGCGCGCCATCCACGGCAACACCGAAGCTTTGCGCGGCAAGGCGCAGCATGTCGTCCCCTTCCACCTGGGTAGACACGATCTTGACCGCCGTCAGGCGCATCGGATCGATCGTGCTCATCAGGTGGCCGACCAGCGTCGTCTTGCCCGCGCCGATGTCGCCGGTGATGACGATGAACCCTTCGCCCTGCGCCAGGCCGTAGCCCAGATAGGACAGTGCCTTGCGATGCGTCGCGCTCTCAAAATAGAAATGCGGGTCGGGCGTCAGTTGAAACGGGCGGCCCTGCAATCCATAGAACTGATCGTACATCCCATATTCTCCGTTCGTCGGCGGCGACCCTGCAGCGGGACAATCCGGCCGGGAATTTTATTCTAGAAGCTGTAACGCATCCCGACCTGACCCATCGCGCTGATGATCGTGTCTATCTCATCGCTCTTCACGCCGTCGACGCCGACCGACGCGGATGCCGACAGTCGACGGGTCAGCGATGTATAATAGCTCGTGAAAGCGCCCATGTTCCACACATCGGAACGGGCGCCGCTCGCATCGAACCGGCTGATATAGGCCACGGTATTGATGCCCGAGCGATCGTTGATCGCATAACTGGCGGACATGTTGCCATACCAGTTCTGGTCACGCGTGCCGCTGACGAAAACCGCCTCGCCCTCCGGCGTGATGAACTTGCGCTGCGAATAACCCGCGCCGAGACCCCAGGTCCACCGGCCGAAATGCCGGGCGAACTGGGCCGAAACGCCGCGATAGCGGAAATTCGCGTCGGTGATGCCCGTCAACGCGTCGTTGAAGCATTGCCCCCCGCCCGTCACGGAGAAGGCGCAGCCGGCCAGGTCGCCGGTGAACGGATTGCGGATGACGTCGAGATTGCTGCCGGAAAGCGCGGCGACGTCCGACGTCATCAGGCGGCCGAAACTCTCTATACCGTCGAACACGGCCAGCCCGAAGGACGCATTGCGCCCTTCCCACACGAACGTGCCGGAGAAGGTGGTTCCGCCATAGCGCCTGCCGATCCGCGCCTGCAACGACGTACGCTGGCTGGGGCGCCACAGCACGCCCGCGTCCCAGATGATGCCGTCGCTTTCGTAAATAAGCGCGCGCGGGGAGCCCTTGTCGGTGACATAGCGGCCGTTGCGGATGACGGGGATGCCGTCTTCGTCCAGCAGGGGGGAACGCTGGCTGATCTGGATATCTTCATATCCGATCCCCCCGACCAGCGCGACCGTGGGCGTGACCGGCACGGTCGCATCGACCCGGCCCCACGCATTTTCGAACCGCTGGTCGAGCTGACGCGCATCTTCGCGATCATAGCCCGCGCTGGCCACCAGCCCGACCCTGGGCAGCACCGTGTCCGGCGCGAAGCCGACCGAGCCGGTAAGGCTGTGCGACACGGAATCGTCGAACGACCCGCCGCTCATGCCGGGGTATCCGCTGTTGAAGTCGTCCTCCACGCGCGTATAGCCGAGGCGGTAGGAGGCGTTGAGGTCGAAGTCGCCGACCCTGGTGGCGTAGGACGGACCGATATAGCCGGAAAAAATCTGGCTGGTCAGGCTGTTCCGCAGCGTCGATGCGCCCCACAAGCCGTCAGAGCGCACACGGGTCGCCAGACCGCCAGCGTTCAGCGCCAGCCCCTGCGCCAGATTGATCCGGCCGCTGACGATACCGCTGATCACATCCTGATCGCTGGCATTCCGGCCCCAGCCGAAACTGTGATTATACTGGACGTCGATCGACGCTTCGACCCGGCGCGTCTGGACCGACGCGCTGACCCCGGCGCTGAGGTTGGTGTAGGTGAGGACGTCGCCCTCTCCCTTCAACGGTCCCGTCACCCCCTGATCGATGCCGATATAGGGGGTCACGTCGACGCGCTTCGCCTCCTGCGCGCCCGCGATGCCCGGCAGGACACCAACCGCCAGCAACGCCGTTCCCAATGCGACGAACGAAGCCCGCGCGTTAAGATGGCTGGCCCTCATGATTGCGTATCCCCCTTGGAATAATAGGTGCCGAAGCGCCGCCCGCTGGACGAATAGGTGACGCCGTTCAGCAGCATCTGAACCTGCGCCCCGCCCTTCAGCATGCCGGCAGCGTCGCGCAGCGCGCTTTCGGTGGTTTTGTCGGCGCGCACGATCAGCAGCGCGATCGCGACATGGCTGGCCAGCACGGCTGCCGGCGATGCGGCGAGCAGCGGCGGCGAATCGAACAGGATGATCCTCTCCGGCCGCCCTTCGGTCAGCCGGCGCAACAGCGTTTCGGTCCGCGCCGACGCCAGATATTCGGTGTCGTTGTTGCTGCGCGCGCCGGCCGGCAGGATCGACAGCGAGGGGATATCGGTGCGCAGCACGATATCCTCGACCGCGATCGACGGATTGGCGAGCGCGTCCATAAAGCCGGGCCACGGCGCATCCCCGCTCGCGATTCCCAACGCCTGCGGTATGCCGGGCTTACCGAAATCAGCGTCGACCAGCAAAATTTCGCGATCCTGCTCTGCCGCCAGGCTCAGCGCCAGATTGATCGCGCAAAAGGTCTTGCCCTCGCCGCTATGGGCCGAACACAACAGAATGCGATTGCCCAGCGGATGGTCGCGCAATTGCAGGAGGAGGTCGCGTTTCAGCAGGCGAAACTCCTCGCTGAGCGCGGTCGCCTGCCCGTCGGGCCGGATATAGCCGGCCTCCGCCAGCGTATCGCGGTCGATAGCGTGCGGCCGGCCGGTCCAGTCGGGCGCGCGCGTCTGCGGCGCGGCGGCGGGCGCGGCGTCCCCCACCGGCGCGGCGATGGCCGGCGCTGCCGGCGGCAACGGGTCGCCAAGGTCCGCCGGGACGTCCAGTGCCGGCGCGGCGCGCCCACGCAACGCGGCCCCGAAATCATAGATGTCGGCCGCCCGTTCGAGCAACGATCCCTTCCTCTTGCCGGACGTTTCCTGGTTCATGTCTTCGTTTCCCTTCACGCCAGGCCGCGCTGAACAAATTCGACCGCGATCAACAGCAGACAGACCGCCACGAGCGCCCCTGACGCGCCGGCGAACCATTTCATGCGCTGCCGGGCGAGAGCCGCCTGCGCGGCGCTGAACGTCTGGGTGATCGATCCCATGACCGGCATGCCAGTCGCCTGCTCCAGCCGCGCCGCGGTGGAGAAGGTGCCGCGCAGTTGGCCCAGCGCGAACGCCACGCCCACACCCGCGCCCACGCCGACGATCAATACCCCCAGAAGCAGCACCGGCCGATTGGGCGCATTGGGGGATGTGGGCAGGCTGGGGGGCTGGATGACGCGGAACTGGACGGCGCCGGTTTCGGTCTTCACATCGCCGCGCAGGCGGATTTCCTCACGGTCGGCGAGCAGCTTGTCATATTGGGTCTTGATCACCTCGTAATCGCGCTCAAGCCTTTCCTGCTCGGCGGCGATGCCCGGCTCTTCCGTCTGGCGCGCGGCCATGGCGTTAAGGTCGGACTGGATCTGCGCCTTGCGGCTTTGCAGCGCCTGAACGGTCGCGGCGCGTTCGGCCTGCATCGACCTGATCGACAGATAGGCGGGATTGGGCGTCGAACCGCCGCCGCCCGTGCTGCCGCCGCCACCCTGTTTGCGCAGGGCCTCGACCTGCCGCTGCATGGCGATGACGTCGGGATGACTCTGGGTCCAGCCGCGCGCGCGCATGGACGCCAGTTCGGCCTGCGCCTGCGCCAGTGCGGACGGCCCGCCGCCCGCCGCCACGCCGGGCAGGGACTGCGGCGTCCCGGCCAGCTGGCCGTTCATGGCGCTGAGCGCGCTTTGCGCCTGCACCAGTTGCGAATCGATAGTGTTGATCTCCGTCCGCGCGGCATCCATGCGCTGGCTGATCGACCCGGCGCCGGGCAGCAGACCGATATAGCGCTGCGCGAACTCGACGCGGCGCTGGTCCGCGGCTTCCAGCTGCTTGCCGCGCGCGGCGATCTGCTGGTCCAGAAAAGCGAGGCTCGACTTGGTCTCGTTCCGGTTGCCCGCCAGATTTTCTTCCTGGAAGATGTCGATCAGCTTTTGCACCACCTGCTGCGCGATCCGCGCATTGGCGCCGTCCGACAGGCCCGAATCCATGGACGTCGCGCTGATGTCGATCATGCTGGGATCGGCCTGCGCCGCCACGCTGATATTCTCGCGCAGCGTCGCGATCCGGGCGGCGATGTCATTGGGGCCGGACACGGTCTGGGCCAGATCCGTGTTCCGTACGACCTTCTCCAGATTTTCCGCGCTGGCCAGCGTCTGGCGCAGGCGGTCCAGATCCTGCTGGGACTGGACCTGGGTGATGCCCATCTTGTCCTCCAGCAGCGACTGGGTCTTCACATAGACCCGCGCCCTCGATTCATAGCTGTTGGGGATGAGCGCCACGGCCAGCCAGCCGAGCATGCACACCCCCCACGCCACCGCGAGCGCGATCCATTTGCGGCTCCATATGCTGTGCAGCAGCAGAAGAAGTTCGTCGAAAAGCCCCGCCATGATCAGAACATGCTTTCGGGAATGATGATGACGTCGCCCGGCGCCAGTTGCACATTGGCGCCGGTGTCACCCTTTTTAAGCAGGTCGCCGATCCGCACCCGATATTCCTTCTGCTGGTTCGTCTCCTTGTCGTAACGGACCAGACGCGCGCGGTTCCCCGACGCATATTCGCTAAGCCCGCCGACTGCGATCATCGCGTCCAGCAGGGTCATGTTGGCGCGATAGGGGATCGACGCCGGCTTTTCGGTCGCGCCGACGATCCGCACCTGCTGGCTGAAGGTGCCCGAAAAATTATTGACGATGACCGACACCAGCGGGTTCTCGATATATTGCGACAGCGCCAGCTTGATATCGTCGGCCAGCATCTTGGGCGTCTTGTTGACGGCCGGCATGTCGGTGATCAGCGGCGTGGTGATGCGCCCGTCGGGACGCACCTGCACCTTGGCGCCCAGTTCCGGGTTGCGCCAGACAAAGATGGTCAGGTCGTCCAGCGGACCGATGATATATTCCTCGCCCGGCCCTTCCTGCGTCGACACGAAGGATGCGGGCGGCAATTGCGGCCCACTCCCGACGCCCGCCGCGCAGCCCGACAGGGCCAGGGCTGGAAGGGATGCTCCGATCAGGAGCGTGGAAATCCGCGAAAAACGCATATCTTCACCTCTTTTTGTCCCTGTGCTTTACGGGACCGCCAAGAGGTGTGGCGGGTCCGTAAGCGCATGGCTTCGGCCTTCCTCTTGCCGTCAAAGGGTAAAAATACCGTTAGGAGTTAAAGATCCGGCTCTTCAACCCATCAGCATTTCCAGCGGAGCCGGATGCCCCAGAAAAGCCGTGGGACTTGCCGAGGCGCCATAGGCCCCGGCGAGGAAAAGGGCAATCAAGTCGCCCGGCACCACCGCGGGCAGCGCGACCTTGTCGCCCAGCCGGTCGATCGGCGTGCACAGGCACCCGACGACCGTCGCCGGCGCTTCGGCGACCGGCGCGCCGAACCGGTTGGCCACTGCCATCGGATAGTTGCGGCGCACCACCGTTCCGAAATTGCCGCTTGCCGCGAGTTGATGGTGCAGCCCGCCATCGACGACGACGAAGGTTTCGCCCTGGCTGACCTTCACGTCGATCACGCGCGTCAGATAGACGCCCGCCTCCCCCACCAGCCAGCGCCCCAGTTCGATCGCGAAGCCGCTGTCCCGCAGGATGTCGGCGCGCGCCGCCAGCGCGGACTCCAGCGCGGCGCCGATCGGCCCTATGTCGAGCGGCACGTCGCCCGGGAAATAGGGAAGCCCGAACCCGCCGCCCAGATTGACCAGCGGCGGCGACATGCCCACCGCGTCGGACAGGCGCGTCGCCAAGTCCAGGGTCGCGCCCTGCGCTTCGATGATCGCTGTCGGATCGAGCGCCTGCGAACCGGCAAAGATATGCCAGCCGCGCCAATCCGCCCCGGCATCGATCACCGACCGCGCCAGCGCCGCCGCCCGGTCCGCGTCGACGCCAAAGGGTTTGGCCCCGCCGCCCATTCGCATGCCCGACCCCTTAAGGTCGAAATCCGGGTTCACCCGCACCGCGAGCGCCGGCCTGCGCCCCAGCCGTTCGCCGATGGACAGAGCGCGCGCCGCTTCCCCTTCCGATTCCAAATTGATCGTGACGCCCGCGCCGATGGCGGCGGACAATTCATCGTCCCGTTTGCCGGGGCCGGCGAAACTGATCGCATCGGGCGCCATCCCGGCGGCCAGCGCCATGTCCAGTTCCCCGGCCGACGCGATGTCGAACCCGTCCACCAGCCGCGCCATGCGGGCGAGCAGAGCGGCGTGCGGATTGGCCTTGACCGCATAATGCAATTGCACACCGCCAGGCATGGCGTCGCGGAACCGCCGCACCTGCGCGTCGACAATGGCCATGTCATATACGAACAGCGGCGTGTCGCCGGCCTCATCGACCAGACTGGCCGCGCCCGCCCCGCCGATCAGCAACATGCCCTCTTCCGCCCCGAACCAGCGGGGAATGGCGCCCATGGGCTTCATGCGGCAAACTCCCTGGCCAGCGCGATCCGATCGGTCTTCCCATTGGGGGTGCGCGGAAAATCCGCAAGCAGGATCGTATCGCGCGGCTGCATGAAATTGGGCAGAACCGCCTTCAGATGCGCCTCCACCTGTTCCCTGACGCCCTCTTCCCCCCGCAACAACAGCAGGATCGCCTGCCCCAGCCGATCGTCCGGCACGCCCAGCGCCACGGCCTCCGCGACGCCGGCCACAGCCGTCGCCGTCTCCTCCAGCTCCGTCGGGCTGATGCGGTTGCCCGCCGATTTGATCATGGCGTCGTCCCGCCCGATGAAGGTGAGCAGCCCATCCGCGTCGCGGCGCACCATGTCCCCCGACCACACCGCCGTTCCGCCATAGCGCGAAGAGGCCGGCGCCGGCCGGAACCGTTCGGCGCTGCGGGCCTCATCCCGCCAATAGCCCTGCGCGACCAGCGGACCGCAATGGACCAGTTCGCCCGGCTCGCCGTCGTCGGTCACGCTGCCGTCTGGCCGCACCACCAGTATTTCGGCATGGGGAATGGCCGATCCCATGCTTTCGGGACGGCTGTCGACCAGCGCGGGCGGCAGATAGGTGGAACGGAACGCTTCGGTCAGGCCATACATCGGATAGAGGTCGGCGGCGGGGAACAGGGCGCGCAGCTTCGCGACCAGCGGCCGGGTGAGCGCGCCGCCGCTGTTGGTCAGGCGTTTCAGCCTGCCGGCAATTTCCGGCGGCCAGTCTAGTTCGGTCAGCTGCACCCAGAGCGGCGGCACGCCCGCCAGCGTGGTGATGTCATGCCGGTCGACCGATTTCATAACGTCGCGTGGCGTCAGATAATCCAGCGGGTAGACGCATCCTCCCGCATACCAGGTCGAAAAAAGCTGATTCTGGCCATAATCGAAACTGAACGGCAGGACGCACAGCGTGCGGTCATTGGGCGACAGCGCCAGATAGTCGGCGACCGCCACGGCGCCAATCCACAGATTGGCATGGCTGAGCATCACGCCCTTTGGCCGCCCTGTCGACCCGCTGGTATAGAGGATCGCGGCCAGGCTATGCGGATCAGCCGTGCCGGGGGCCATGGATTCGCCGCCGGTCATGGCGCGGGCGGCCTCCCCCTCCTGCTCTGCCTGACAATCGGCGGGGATATCGTCCGCCGTCAGCGTGTCGAGACGGCCGGCGGTGCCGATCAGCAGGCGGGCGCCGCTGTCCGCCAGTATATGCGCGACCTGCGCCTGTTTCAGCAGCGGATTGACCGGCACATGGACCAGCCCAGCACGGGGCGCGGCCAGCGGCATGAGCGCCGCGACCGGCCCCTTCGCGACCCAGCTCGCCACCCGCGCGCCCGGTTCCAGCCCGAATGTGCGGAGCCAGCCCGCCAACCGTGCCAGCATGCGTTCCAGTTCCGCGAAATCCTGCGTCCCCGACCGGCTGCCCAGCGCCGGCCGCGCCGCCTGCCCCCGCAGCAGCAGATGGTCGATCGGGCGGACGTCCACACCGTCGATCACCGCTTTTTCATCGGGCTGCGATGGGTTTAACTTCATTTCCAGACTTTCGCGTTAGAGACAGGCAATGTCCTGGGAGATAATGGGTTGCTGGTTCCAAGGGAATATCGGAGCCTCGCTGAAGTGCGTTCGGTGGTTGCCGGACGGCTCGACCGCGCGGTCACGCCATGCCTGTTCGACCAGCTCGACTGGCTGGACCTGCTGCACGGCCATTGCCTGAACGACACGCCGCCCTGCATCCTTCAGGTGGTGGAGGGAGAGTGCGAAGCCTGGCTCTTCCTGCTGAAAACCGCGCCGCGGTCGCGCTCCGCGCTCGCGAACTGGTACAGTTTCTCATGGCGTCCGGTCTTCCTGGGCAACCCCGACACGCCCACCCAGACGCGCCTGATGGAGGCGATGGGGCGGCATCTGCTGAAGGATTGCGGGCAGATCGACCTTTACCCGCTGAGCGGCGAGAGCGACATATCCGTCCGGCTGATGAATGCGTTCCGCCGCGCCGGCTGGTTCACGGTGCGGCGGGCCATAGGCGGGCGTTATCTGCTGCACCTCGATGGCCGC
>JBFWMJ010000109.1:0-9563 GCA_050251675.1 Sphingobium sp. | reverse complement strand
CACTTGGCGAGCCGGGACACGGGCACCGACACCTGCAATCCCGCCAGAAATTCGCGCAGTCCCGACACCGCGATTTCCCGTAGCAGAATGATCATCGCCGCGACGACGTGGATGCCGGAGATGTCGCGCGTCGCCGCCAGCATCAAAATCACCGCGCCGACCATGATCTTGTCGGCGATGGGGTCGAGAAACACGCCCAGTTTCGATACGGTGCCCTGCGCGCGCGCCAGATAGCCGTCGAAATAATCCGTGACACCCATCAGGCAGTATAGCGCGAACGCCAGCGCATAGCCGGTGGTCCAGCGCGCGCCGACCTCCGCCGGCCAGAGCAGGGCCACCAGCAGCGGCACCGTCAGAATGCGCGAAAGCGTGAGCACATTGGGCAGCGTCAGCATAAGGGGCGGACTGCCATAGACCGGCCAGCCGCACAAGCCGCGCCGGACGAAGAAAACACTAGACGTTGGACACAGCCCCTTCCAGCGGCTAGACCGCGCCCCGGTCGTCCACAGCGAAGAAGCGCCGTCCGCCTATGCAGGCCTCTCTCAGGCTCCTCAACAAACGGCGGTTCCTGCCGCTTTTCATCACCCAACTCCTCGGCGCCTTCAACGACAATCTGTTCAAGAACGCCATGGTGCTGTTCGTCGTGTACAGTGTGTATAATGACGAACAGTCGGAAACCTGGTTCAGCGCGCTAGCCACGGGCGTTTTCATCCTGCCCTTCTTCCTGCTGTCGGCACTGTCCGGACAACTGGCGGACCAGCGGGACAAGGCGGTCATCATCCGCTGGGTGAAGCTGGCCGAAATCGTGATCATGGTGATCGGCGCGGCGGGCCTTGCGCTGATCTGGAGCGGCATCGCCGTCCATCTGCTCGCCATACCGCTGCTGCTGCTCGCCCTGTTCGCGATGGGCATTCATTCGACGTTCTTCGGGCCGATCAAATATGCGATCCTGCCCCAGCATTTGCGGGATGAGGAAGTGCTGGGCGGCACCGGCCTGGTCGAAGCCGGCACCTATATCGCCATATTGGCCGGCACGATCCTGGCCGGCGTGATCCCGATCGAGGTCGCGGCGATCGGTGTCGTCGTCACCGCGATCATCGGCTATGTGGCCGGCCGTGCGGTCCCCCCTGCGCCTTCGCTGCTTTCCGGCCAGTCGATCGATTTTCATGTCATCCGCGCGTCGGTCACGCTGGTGCGTGGCACCATGCATGTTCCCCGCCTCTTCCTGGCGATTTCGGCGATCAGCTTCTTCTGGTCGGTGGGATCGGTGCTGTTCATCCATTTCCCGCCGCTGGTGAAAAATGTGCTGACCGCCGACAAGGCCGTTGCCAGCCTGTTCCTGGCGATCTTCTCGATCGGCATCGCCATCGGGTCGGTCGCGATCAACCGACTGCTCCGGGGTCAGGTATCCGCCAGATATGCGCCGGCATCGGTGATCGGCATGGGCCTGTGCATCGTCGCCTTCCATATCGTCTGCGTGCTGTGGACCCCGGCGCCGGGGGACCAGTTGCTATCGCTGGGCGATTTCCTGGCGCATCCGCTGGCGCTGGCGCTGTCCGGCTGTCTGCTGGGAGTCGCGACCTTCGGCGGCATGTTCGTGGTGCCGCTCTACGCGTTCCTCACCACCACCGTCGAAAAATCGGAAGCGGCGCGCACGGTGGCGGCCAACAATATCGTCAATTCCGGCGCCATGGTGCTGGGGTCGGTCATAGCCATCAGCCTCAGTATCGCCGGCATGTCCGTCGTCGACCAGCTGCTGCTGGTGGCGCTGCTCTGTCTGCCCTGCGCCTGGATCGCGCATCGCCTGCATCGCGCCTGCGACTGATCGGCGGCGCGGCAGGCGCTACAGGATGAAGCTGTAAAAGGCGGTGAAGAAGGCGCCGAAGCTGAGCATGAACAGCTTCCAGTCATTGTCGTCGGACGACCCCTGCCTGACGCGCGGAGATGCGAGCGGTTCCGTCACCTTGAGCACATGGCGCGGCAGGCGCTGACGAAAGGGATGGCGGGCGGATTCGGTGCTAAGAACAAGGGGTCGCGTGCGCATGGGAACTGGTTAACGCGATATTTACCATTCGGGCCATGCCGAAATAAGGTTAATATTCCCATGTCCCGCTATGGGACAGGCTTGACCGTATCAATGCAATAACACAGCATATGTGCACCGATGACCCATTCCCGCCGCGACCCAGTTTTCGATTCAGCGCAGGACATGGCCGAGCCGCGTCCGTTCGGCGCCGGCCCGCCCAGCGCCTTCGCCCCGCCCACGCCGTTCCGGCGCAAGGTGCAGATCGCCGGCTGGATCATCGCGGCGACTCTGGCGGTGCTGATGCTGGTGATCGGCTGGCTGGCGGTGACTGCCCCCCTGTCGCGTTCACTGGAACCGGTGGCGCCGCCCAGCATCAGCCTGATGTCGGCGGACGGAAAGCTGATCGCACGGCGCGGCGCAGTGATCGACAAACCGGTGGCCATCGCCGACCTGCCCGCCCATGTACCCCAGGCCTTCATCGCCATAGAGGATCGGCGGTTCTACCGCCATTGGGGCATCGATCCGCGCGGCATCGCCCGGGCCATGTGGCACAATATCCGGTCTGACGGAGCATCGCAGGGCGGCAGCACGATCACCCAGCAACTGGCCAAGGGCGTGTTCCTGTCGGCCGACCGCACCATGGGGCGCAAGGCGCGCGAGGCGCTGATCGCGCTCTGGCTCGAAGCGTGGCTGACCAAGCCGCAGATATTGGAACGTTACCTGTCCAACGTCTATTTCGGCGACAATGTCTATGGCTTGCGCGCCGCCTCCCTCCATTATTTCAACCGCCAGCCCGAACGGCTGACGATAGAGCAGGCGGCGATGCTGGCGGGCCTGCTGAAGGCGCCGTCACGACTTGCGCCGACCAGCAACCTGAAAGGCGCGCGCGCGCGCGCGGCTCTGGTCACGCAGGCGATGGCGGATGTGGGCTTCATCACGCAGGTGCAACGCGCCGCCCTGCCGCTGGCGCGGCTGGACGTGCGGAAAACGCCCAACGCCACCAGCGGCACCTATTTCGCGGATTGGGTGCTGCCCGACGCCCGCGACCGGGCCGGCGCGGTCTATGGCGCGCAGGAGGTCGCGACGACCCTCGACCGCGATGTCCAGCGTCTGGCCGAAGCCGCGATCCGCCGTGCGCCGCTTGGCGGGGCGCAGGCGGCACTTGTGGCCATGAAGCCCGATGGCAGCGTCGTCGCGATGGTGGGCGGCCGCAATTATGCGAAAAGCGCCTTCAACCGCGCCGTTCAGGCGCGCCGCCAGCCGGGATCGACGTTCAAACTGTTCGTCTATCTGGCCGCTTTCCGCGCCGGCATGACGCCGCAGGACATGATCGACGATACGCCGATCACGACGGGCAGCTATCGCCCCGCCAATCATGGCGGCACCTATCGCGGGCGCATCACGCTGCGTCAGGCCTTTGCCCTGTCCAGCAATGTCGCGGCGGTCCGCCTGACCCAGAAGGTCGGGGTGGACGCGGTGATCCGGGTTGCGCGTGACCTGGGCATCACGGCGCCGCTTACCGAAGACCTCAGTCTTGCGCTCGGTACGTCCGAAATACCGCTGATCGAGCTGGCCCAGGCCTATGCGGCGATCGCGGCGGGCGCCTATCCCGTCGAGGCCCACGGCCTGCCGCCAGCGGAGAAAGGCTGGTTCGACCGGCTGATAAAGCGACAGCGCGCCTTCCGGCAGGACGAACTGGATAGGATGCGAGACCTGTTGTCGTCCGCCGCCAATCGCGGCACCGGCAGCGCGGCGGCACTGCGCACCAGCACATTCGGCAAGACCGGCACGACGCAGGACAGCCGCGATGCCATATTCGTGGGCTATGCCGGCGGGCTGGTCACGGCGCTGTGGATCGGCAATGACGATAACAGCCCCCTGCCCGGCGGCGCGGCGGGCGGCGGCGTCCCCGCGCGGATCTGGCGCAATTTCATGTCCGGCGCGATCAACGAACCGGCGGACCATGCGCCAAAGGAAACGCGGGACAGCGATCTCGTCAACGCCATCGCCGACATCGCCCTGGAATCGGGCCTCGGCAACATCGCGGTGGGCGTGGATGAGGATGGCGTCACGGCACAGATCGGCTCCGTGCCGGTTCGCCTGCCCACAGGCCCGGCGCCCACGGACCCGGCAACGCCGCCGCTCGCCACCCCGCCACCCCGCGTCGTGCCGACACAGCCCGCACCAGACCGGGATCAGCCATGACGGGCCAACGGCATGGTTCGGTCACGCCACGTGGCGGCAGTGGGGCATCGCTGGTCATTCGGCACCTTCCCCCGGCCGACGTCCTGCCGTACAGGGAGAGGCGTGATGTCAGCGCCGCTCTACAATCTCGACATATTAAGGCTGGCGGCCGGCATACCCCACCATCGCCGCCTGCCCGCCCCGCAAGCCAGCGTGGAACGGCGATCGCCCACATGTGGGTCGCAGGTGATCGCCGATGTGCGCCTGGTCGAGGGCAGGCTTGCCGAACTGGGGCTGGACGTGCGGGCCTGCGCCCTGGGACAGGCTTCGGCGGCGCTGATGGCCCGTCATGCCATCGGCCGCAGCGCGGCGGAACTGGCCGCAGCGCGCGACAAGCTGGCCGGCTATCTGACGGGTGGCAGCGACGATCTGGATTTCTGGCCGGGCCTTGCGGTGCTGGCGCCGGCGCGTGCCTATCCGGCACGCCATGCGTCCATCCGCCTGGCGTTCGAGGCGATCGCCGAAGCGGCGGAGCGGGCCACGGGATGACGAACCACATGACACTGTGCACGGGTAAGCGGCCGGACGGTCGCGGTAACGGAGGACGAGAGGCATGATCGCAATTCTGGCCGCCCTGTCGGCGGCGATCGCCGTGGCGGCGGGCGCTTTCGGGGCACATGGCGCCGCCACCCCGCAGGCGGCGGAATGGCTGCGCACCGGCGGCCTCTATCAGCTGATCCACGCCGTCGCCGCGCTGGCGGTCATGGGTTCCGCGCGCGGGGCCGCGGTCATGCTGCTGGCGGGCGCGGCCCTCTTCGCCGGCACGCTTTATGGCATGGCGCTGGGTGGCCCGCGCTGGCTGGGCGCGGTGACGCCGATCGGCGGGACCGCCTTGATTCTGGGCTGGTTGTGGGTCGCATGGTCCCACTGGCGCGCCTGACGCGGCCTCTTGCTCCGGGCCGGCAGGCGACCTAGGTTAGCGGCATGGCCGACCATCATCACCATTTGGAACCAAGCGGCATGAATCTGGCCGCCGCCGCGCAGGCCACGCTGGAGGCGCGGGCGGAACAATGGACGCCGATGCGCGCCGCCATATTCGACGCGCTCGCGGCGGAAGACAGGCCTGCGTCCGCTTATGATATCGCCGATGTCGTATCGCGCAACCGCGGCAAGCGCGTTGCGCCAAACAGCGTCTATCGCATCCTGGACCTGTTCGTGGCGAACAATATCGCCATGCGCGTGGAAAGCGCCAACGCCTATATCGCCAACGCCCATCCGGGTTGCCGGCACGATTGCATCTTCCTGGTGTGCGACGGATGTGGGCAGGTCACCCATATCGACGACGACCCCATCACCCGATCCCTGCGGTCGGCGGCCGAAGAGGCCGGATTCGCGCCGGAGCGCCCGATCGTGGAAGTGCGCGGCAAGTGCGCGGCGTGCCATTGAGGGCGCGCGTTTTCCGCTGTCCTACAGAAACAGGTTCCGCCTATGTTCCGATTCGGGAAATGGGAGGCGACCATGAGCAACAGACAGAAATCTTCCTCCGAGCGGGAAGCTTTCGACCGATATCTGAGGACAGGCCGGCGATCGGCCGCCATCGATCCGGTAGAAGTCAAGTTCAATCCATGGCATGATCCTCGCAACGGGCAGTTCACCTTCGCGCCGGGCGGACCGCGTTCATTGCCCGGCGCCATTCATTCCGACCGGCGCGGCCGGCGCAGCGCCGCGGCGGAACCCTCAGCCCCACCGGGCCGACCGACCGCGTTCCGCCGATCGTCGCTGTCGCGCATCCACGGCGATTTCCTCTCTCGTGCCGACCAGTTGCCGGCGAGGCCCGGCACGATAGACAGTTGGACGGAGGCGCGCCGGCGCGGCATGACCAAGGCGGCGTTCAAGGATCAATATGTTGCCGGGCACGCGAATGCGTTTCGGGCGGCGGCGAAGAGATACGACCTGCCCGTCGAACTGGTGGCCTCCGTCGCGCATGTCGAACTGGGCAATGACGATGCGCGAAACGACATCGCCTATGCCTTGCGGGCCGAAGGCGGACGCGACATTCCATCGGGCCTCGGTATCACGGAGACGGGGCGTGACCTCATCCGGAACATCAACCGGCCACGGGCGGAAACATCCTTTGGCCCCTATAACATCCAGCAGCGACGGGCGGCCGAGATTTTGGGCTATGGCGATATCAACGCAATGTCCGAAACCGCGCGGCGCAGCCTGGTGCCGACCACCCGCGATCCGGCAGCGGCCACGTTCATGCTGGCCAAACATCTGTCGGATTTGCGAGATCAGGATTTTCCAGGCCTCTCCGGGAAGAGGCTAACAAAGGATATGCTTCGAGTAGTTGCGACTAGTTATAAATTTGGACCAGAGGAAAAAATAGAATCGATAAAACGTAAAATAGAAGACGGCGCTTATTATATCTCCAAATGGAATATTGTTAAAAGACTAATAACTTGAATTCCTATATGATTTTATAGAATTATCCCCATTATCATATAAACATGTATATGATACATATTGTATATGTCGATGCGGATTATAATATTTATACATCATCCTATAAACAGAAAACCCCTTTCCTTCCAATTGTTCTTCCGTGAAATCCAACAGGCTTATTTCATATGCGTTTTTCAATTTCTTACGAACAATCTCGTCGCAGGCCGTTTCCCTGTCGGCGCAACCAGCAAGCAGAAGGATCAGGACCAGAAGAAGCACAGGCATGATAAAATAGTCCGATCCGCTCGACCTTAAAGATGGATCAATCAAGCGGAACGCCCCGTTCGCGTCAATCGTTTCGGAAAGGAAGCGGCGGCGAATGCCTCCATAATAGAGGGGCCTTGTCGCCGGTGCGAAGGCGCGCGTTCCGGCCTGCATAGAGGGGCGACTTGGGGTTCGACTTAGCGCGGGAAAGCGAGTAACCGACCTTCATGTCCAATCCGTCTACACCGTTGCTCGACACCGTAAAAACACCCTGTGACCTGCGCAAGCTACGGCCCGACCAGCTGCGCCAGCTGGCCGATGAACTGCGGACCGAAACGATTGCCGCCGTGGGCGTGACCGGCGGGCATCTGGGGTCGGGACTGGGCGTGGTCGAACTGACGACGGCCATCCATTATGTATTCGACACGCCGAATGACAAACTGGTCTGGGACGTGGGCCATCAATGTTATCCGCACAAGATATTGACCGGCCGGCGCGACCGCATCCGTACGTTGCGCATGGGGGGCGGCCTGTCCGGCTTCACCAAGCGGTCGGAAAGCGACTATGATCCGTTCGGCGCGGCGCACAGCTCCACCTCGATCAGCGCGGCGCTGGGTTTCGCCATCGCCAACCGCATGCAGGACAAGCCCGGCAAGGGCATAGCGGTCATCGGCGACGGCGCGATGTCGGCCGGCATGGCCTATGAGGCGATGAACAATGCGCGGGAGGCGGGTAACCGGCTGGTCGTCATCCTCAACGACAATGATATGTCGATCGCGCCACCCGTGGGCGGGCTGTCCGCCTATCTGGCCCGGCTGGTGTCGAGCCGCGAATTTCTGGGGCTGCGCGATCTGGCGAAGCGGGTGGCGCGCAAACTGCCGCGCCCGCTGCACAACGCCGCCCGCAAGACGGACGAATTCGCGCGCGGCATGGCCATGGGTGGCACCTTGTTCGAGGAACTGGGCTTCTACTATGTCGGCCCGGTCGACGGGCATAATCTGGACCAGTTGATCCCCGTTCTGGAAAATGTGCGCGATGCGGCCGAAGGTCCCTGTCTGGTCCACGTCGTGACACAGAAGGGCAAGGGATATTCCCCGGCGGAAAATGCCGCGGACAAATATCACGGCGTGCAGAAGTTCGATGTCGTGACCGGCGCCCAGGCCAAGGCGCCGCCGGGACCGCCCAGCTATACCAGCGTTTTCGCGCAGGCCCTGATCGCGGAGGCACGGCGGGACCCGGCGGTGTGCGCGATCACCGCCGCCATGCCGTCAGGCACCGGCCTCGACACATTCGAGCAGCAGTTTCCCGACCGCTGTTTCGACGTCGGCATCGCCGAACAACATGCCGTGACCTTTGCCGCCGGACTGGCGGCGCAGGGCATGCGTCCGTTCTGCGCCATTTATTCGACGTTCCTTCAGCGCGCCTATGATCAGGTCGTGCACGATGTCGCGATCCAGAACCTGCCCGTTCGCTTCGCGCTCGACCGCGCCGGGCTGGTCGGGGCCGATGGCGCGACCCATGCCGGCAGCTTCGACATCGCCTATCTCGCGACCCTGCCCAACATGGTCGTGATGGCGGCGGCCGACGAAGCGGAACTGGTCCATATGGTCCACACCTGCGCCGTTCACGACAGCGGGCCGATCGCGGTGCGCTATCCGCGCGGCAACGGCACGGGCGTGACCATGCCAACCGTCCCGCTCAGGCTGGAGATCGGCCAGGGCCGGGTCGTGCGGGAGGGCCGGCGCGTCGCCATCCTCTCCCTCGGCACGCGGCTAGGCGAAGCGCTCAAGGCCGCCGACACGCTGGATGCCAGGGGCCTGAGCACCACGGTCGTCGACCTGCGTTTCGCCAAGCCGCTGGACACGGCGCTGATCCGCAGGATGCTGACAACCCACGAAGTCGCCGTCACGGTCGAGGAAGGTGCGGTCGGCGGACTGGGCGCGCATGTGCTCACATTGGCGAGCGACCTTGGCCTGATCGACACTGGCTTAAAACTGCGGACGATGCGCCTGCCCGATATTTTTCAGGATCAGGACAAGCCCGAACAGCAATATGCCGATGCGCATCTGGATGCCGCCGGAATCGTGGACACCGTGCTGACGGCGTTGCGCCACAACAGCGTCGGCACAGAAGCGCGGGCCTGATATCCCGGCAAAAGATGCGCCCGGGGCCAGCCCGGGCGGTTCATTCCTATTTTCGGTGGATTATTGCCCGGCGGCGGCGCGCGCATCCTGACCGTCGCCTTCCGGCGCGGCGATGATCTCGCGGGTCGTGGCACCCTTTTCCACCACTTCCGTCCCGGGGTCGCCCACAGACGAACGGATGCCCGACGCGGCGTTGTTGCGGCCCGCCGCTCCCAAAGCGGCGCTTTCAGTAGCGCTCCGCGTGGCCGGACCGCCGAACATGGCTTCCATCGCGGCGCGGCCCGAATCCACCACCGCTGCCGACGGCGTCCCCGGTGCGGGCGGGACCAGCGCGAAATCGGGCGGGATGACCAGCGGCGCCTGCCGCGAAACGGCGAATTCATCAGGCCGATCGCGATCGAACAGGCCGGAGGAACCGCAGGCCGACAGGGTCGAAAGCAGAGCGGTGGCGAGGATCAGTTTACGCATTATTTCGATGACTCCGTCTTTGCGCTCTTCTC
>JBFWMJ010000108.1:0-9568 GCA_050251675.1 Sphingobium sp. | reverse complement strand
CACCGAAGCGGATGTCGTCACCGCGAGCGGCAATGTGCAGTTGCTGCGGGACGGCAACCGCCTGCGCGCCGACAGCGTGACGTGGAATCGCGGCAGCGGGAAGGTGGAGGCGCAGGGCAATGTGTCGGTAACCGATGCCGAGGGCAATGGGGCCTATGGCGACCGGTTCGACGTCACCGACACGCTGAAGGACGGCGCGATCGAAAATATGCTGCTGGTGCTGGAATCGGGTGGCCGGCTGGCATCGCGGACGGGGGAGCGGGTCAACGGCGTCTACACGCTGCACCGCGCCGCCTATACCGGCTGCTCGGTCGAGGATAGCGACGGCTGCCCCAAGGAACCGACCTGGCAGATCAACGCGGTACAGGTCGTGTACGATCCTGCCCGGCAGCGCGTGACCTATAAGAACGCCAATGTCGAACTGTTCGGCCTGCCGCTCATTCCCCTGCCCGGCCTGTCCCATCCGGTCGGCGAAGGCGGCGGCAGCGGCCTGCTTGTGCCCGACATACGGTACGACCGCACGAACGGCGTGGAAATCGCGCTGCCCTATTATTTCAAGCTGGCGCCCAATCGCGACATGACGATCACGCCGCATATCTACAGCGACGTGCTCCCGATGCTACAGGGCAATTTCCGGCATTTGTGGGATCGGGGCGCCTATGAGATCACGGGCTACATCACGTCCGGCCGCCGCGTGGGGGCCAGCGACACATTGCCCGGGTCGACCAGCCCGGCGGGATCGCAAAAGTCCCTGCGCGGCTATATAGACGCCACCGGCGGCCTCCAGCTGTCGCCGGAATGGAGCGTGTCGGGCTCGATCCGCGCCGCAACCGACCGTACCTTCCTGCGCCGCTACGACATCAGCCGCGACGACCGGCTGCGTTCGACCCTGCAAGCGCAGCGGATCGGCGAGAACAGCTATTTCTCGATCGCCGGCTGGGCCGTCCAGACGCTGCGCGCCGGCGATTCGCAGGGGCAGACGCCGATCGCCCTGCCCGCCATCGACTATCGCCTGCGCATGGCCGACCCGCTGCTGGGCGGCCGCATCCAGTTGCAGGCGAACAGCCTTGCGATCACCCGCACCCATGGTCAGGATACGCAGCGCGCCTTCGCCGCGTTCGAATGGAATTTGCGCACGCTGACCGGCATGGGGCAGGAAGTCGGCTTCACCGCCTATCTGCGCGGCGATGTCTACCACAGCAGCGACAATCTGCTGACCGAAACGGAAAGCTATCGCGGCCGCACCGGATGGCAGCAGCGCGGCATCGCCGCCGCCGCAATGGACGTGCGCTGGCCGTTCATGGGTGAAGCGTTCGGCGGCGTCCAGCGGATCACCCCGCGCGTGCAGATCGTCGCGGCGCCCCGGCTGGCGAACCTGTCCCTGCCCAATGAAGACGCCCGCGCGGTCGATCTGGAGGACAGCAACCTCTTCGCGCTCAACCGTTTCGCCGGCTATGACCGGTTCGAGGATTCGAGCCGCGTCACTTATGGCATAGAGTATAATCTTTCGCTGCCCGACTTCTCGCTCGATAGCATCGTGGGCCAGAGCTACCGGCTGAACAGCCGCGAAACCATCCTGCCCGACGGCACGGGACTGTCGGATCGCACGTCCGACATCGTCGGCCGCACCACGGTGCGCTACCGGGATTTCATCAGCGTCACGCACCGCTTCCGGGTGGACAAGGACAAGCTGGCCGTTCGCCGGAACGAGATCGACGCTACGGTCGGTTCATCGAAGACCTATGCGATGGTCGGCTATCTGCGCCTGAATCGCAACGCGCTGGCCGCGTTGGAGGATTTGCGCGATCGAGAGGAACTGCGCCTGGGCGGGCGCGTGCAGTTCGCGAAATTCTGGTCGGTCTTCGGGTCCACTGTCATCGACCTTACCGATGCGAAGGAAGATCCGCTCAGCATCGCCGACGGCTATGAGCCGGTGCGCCACCGGCTCGGCATCGCTTATGAGGACGACTGCCTGACGCTGGGCATAACCTGGCGCCGCGACTATGTGACGACCGGCGACGCGCGGAAGGGCAACAACTTCCAGCTACGACTCGCTTTTCGAAATATTGGCATATAAGGATCAGCGTCCCTTCCGCCGTCCGCTAAGGACCGGTTAAGGCGGGCCGGAGCACATGCACCAGACCCCAGTTGGAGAGTGTTGTCGACGATGAAGCCTGTGGTTCCCCTTGATGCCCGCCCCGGCCGCGCTGCTTCCCGGCATGCCCGCTTATCGGGCCGATACGCGGCGATGCTCTGTTCGGCCGCGCTGGCCGTTGGCATACCGCCCCTGTCGGCCCAGACCGTGGACGACGACGGCGGCATCCAGACGCGGCCGCTGAACATTCCCGGCGACGTCACCATTTTCGGCAAGAGCGATCCCAATGTCCGCAAGGCGACGGCGATCATCAACGGCCGCATCATCACCGGCACCGACGTGGACCAGCGTCTCGCCCTCATCATCACCGCCAATGGCGGCAAGGTGTCGGCCGAGGAAAAGGAGCGGCTGCGCGTTCAGGTGCTGCGCAACCTGATCGACGAAACGCTCCAGATCCAGGAAGCAGCGGCGAACGACATCCGAATCAGCCCGGAAGAAATCGACCAGAGCTATGAGCGCGTGGCGGCCAATTTCCGCCAGTCGCCCGAACAGTTCAACACATATCTGCGCGATCAGGGCAGCTCCGCCAGCAGCATCAAGCGCCAGATCGAGGGGGAGCTCGCCTGGAGCCGCCTGCTCCGCCGCAACATCCAGCCGTTCGTTAATGTGAGCGAGGATGAGGTGAAGGCGGTGGTCGACCGCATGAATGCGGCCAAGGGGTCGGACGAAGTCCGCATCGGCGAAATCTACCTGTCGGCGACGCCGGAAAACCAGGATCAGATACTGGCCAACGCCCGCAACATCATTCAGCAGATTCAGCAGGGCGGCAGCTTCGCGGCCTATGCGCGCCAGTTTTCCGAAGCATCGACGGCGGCCGTGGGTGGCGACCTGGGCTGGGTCCGTCCCGCCCAGTTGCCCGATGTTCTGGCCCAGGCGGCAACGGACATGCAGGTCGGCCAGATCGCCGGGCCGATCCCCGTGCCGGGCGGCATGTCGATCCTCTATGTCATGGACAAGCGCAAGGTGCTGACCACGGACCCGCGCGACGCGGTGCTCAGCCTGAAGCAATTGTCAGTGGCTTTCCCGGCCGGCATCAGCCAGGCCCAGGCAAGCGAGCGCGCCGCGACTTTCGCCGCCGCGACGAAAGCGATCAAGGGATGCGGCGACGCGGCGGAAGTCGGCGCGCGGCTGGGCGCGGACGTGGTCGACAATGACAATGTGACGCTGCGCGATCTGCCGCCGCAATTGCAGGACATATTGATCGGCCTTCAGGTGGGACAGGCGACGCCGCCCTTCGGGTCCATTACCGACGGCGTGCGCGTCCTTGTCGTGTGCGGCCGTGACGAGCCCGGCGGCGCCGGCACCCCCAATTACGAACAGATCATGGCCCAGATGGAGGAGGAACGGGTGAACAAACGCGCCCGTATCTATCTGCGCGACCTGCGCCGCGATGCCGTTATCGACTATAACTGACCTGCGCGCTTTGCCGCCGTTCGCCGTCGCGCTGGGCGATCCCGCCGGGATCGGCCCGGAAATTGTGGCGAAGTCATGGGTGATGCGGCAGGCGCGGAGCCTGCCCTGTTTCTTCGCGGTGGGCGACCCCGCGGCGCTGCGCGCGGTGTGGATGGGGCCGATCGAACGGATCGACGACCCCGCCGATGCCGCCGCGCTGTTCGACAGGGCCTTGCCATGCCTGCAAGTCGCCGATGCGGGCGACATTGTGCCCGGCACACCCAGCATCGACGGCGCGCGCACCGCGTT
Organism: Sphingobium sp.; assembly: GCA_050251675.1. GTDB lineage: Bacteria > Pseudomonadota > Alphaproteobacteria > Sphingomonadales > Sphingomonadaceae > Sphingobium. The sequence goes on along the minus strand of JBFWMJ010000108.1, from coordinate 5,712 downwards.
TCAGGCGCTGGAAGTGGCGGTCGGTCTCGCACGCACCGGATCCGCGGCGGGAATCGTCACCGCGCCGGTGGGCAAGGAACAGCTTTACGGGGTCGGCTTCACCCATCCGGGGCAGACAGAATTCATCGCCGAACGGTGCGGGGTCGCCCCGCATAATGCCGTGATGATGCTCGCGGGGCCGTCGCTAAAGGTCGTGCCCGTGACGATCCACATCCCGCTGGCGGATGTTCATTCGGTCCTGACCATGGACCTCATTCGCGCCCGTGCGATCACCACCGTCAAGGGTTTGCAGCGCAATTTCGGCATCGCCCGCCCGCGTCTCGTCGTTGCCGGCCTCAACCCGCATGCGGGGGAAGGCGGCGCACTGGGGCGCGAGGAAATCGACATCATCCGTCCGGCGGTCGAATCGCTGCGTGAGGAAGGGCTCGACATCACCGGCCCGCTCGCCGCCGACGGCCTGTTCCACAGCCGCGCCCGCGAAACCCATGACGCCGTATTGTGCATGTATCATGATCAGGCCCTCATCCCGCTCAAAACGCTGCACTTCGACGATGGCGTCAACATCACCCTGGGCCTGCCGATCGTGCGTACATCGCCCGATCATGGCACCGCCTTTGGCATTGCGGGCACCGACAGCGCCAATCCCGGCGCGATGATGGCCGCCCTCAAAATGGCCGGAGAAGCTGCCCGCGCCCGTCACATCAATGGCTGCTGATGCGCATGCGCCGCTGCCGCCGCTGCGCGACGTCATCTCCGCGCACGGGTTACAGGCGAACAAGGCGCTGGGACAGAACTTCCTGCTCGACGAACAGCTGCTCGACCGCATCGCCGCGATTCCTGGCGACCTCAAGGACCAGCCCGCCTTCGAGGTCGGCCCCGGCCCCGGCGGCCTGACCCGCGCCATCCTGCGCGCCGGCGCCCGGCTGGTGGCGGTGGAGCGCGACGCCCGCTGCCTGCCTGCGCTGGCCGAACTGGCCGACGCCTTTCCCGGCCGGCTGCGGATCGTTGCGGATGATGCGATGCAGGTCGACGCGCACCGCGAAGCCGGGGACGGCGCGCATATCATCGCCAACCTGCCCTATAATGTCGGCACGGCCCTGCTGATCGGCTGGCTGTCCGCATGCTGGCGGCCACTGCCCTGGTGGTCTTCGCTGACGCTGATGTTCCAGCAGGAAGTCGCCGAGCGGATCGTCGCGACACCGGGCACCGGCCATTATGGCCGGCTGGCGGTGCTGTCCCAATGGCGCAGCACGCCGCGCATCGCCATGAAGGTGCATCGCAGCGCCTTCACGCCCCCGCCCAAGGTCATGTCTGCGGTTGTCCACATCGTACCGGCCCCTGCGCCTGAGGGCGTGGATATCCGCCATCTCGAACGGCTGACCGCCGCGGCCTTTGGCCAGCGGCGCAAAATGCTGCGCCAGAGCCTCAAGGGCCTGCCCGGCGCGCTCGATGCGCTGGGCATCGCGGGCATCGATCCGCAACGCCGGGCCGAAACGCTGAGCGTGGCCGAATTCGTGGAAATGGCGCGGATCATCGGCGAACGGAACAATCCGTCCTGATTTCCTAACGCCGCATCCAGCGCCGGATGGCGCCAATCGCCCGCGTGGCCGGGCCACCCCGCGCCAGCAACCGCTTGGCCGTGGCGGTGATCCTGTCAAACGCATTCAGGGCCCCCAGCGTCAGGCGGTTGCCCCAGGTCGGGCGCATCACCAGCAGGTCGACACAGGCAACGGTCTCCCGCCCGAACAACGCCTTGTGCGCGCCATCGCCTTCGGTAAAATCGAAATAGCGAAAGCGCCCTTCGGCGAAAAGCTGCCGCATCGCTTCGACATGCAGCACTGTTCCGGGAGAAAAAGACGCAAAATCAGGATCATAGCCTAGATACGCATAAACGAGCACATCGTCCCGAACCGGCAGATAGAGATAAGCGATCGGCCGGTCACCGGCAAACAGCAGGAAAGCACGGACATCCCCCCGTCCCGCCGCCTCCACCGCGCTTGCGACCGCCGCCGGGGATGCGGGCAACCCGGCCTGCAACAATCTTTCCTGATAGGTGCGCTGCGACAGGGGACGGGCCAGGGCCATGAACCAGGCGACCTCCTCCGCGGAGCGATAGGCGTTGATCGACAGGGTGCCGCCCAGATGGTTGGCCAGCCGGCGCGCCTTGCGCGACAGGGTGGAGCGCGTCCTGCCCGAAAAGCCCGCCCACCACTGGTCGAAATCCCGCCCGGCCATTGCTACATGATGCCGCGGATAATATTGCCGCGCTGCCACCAGCCATCCCGCCATCCTGCCGTGCATCAGGGGGAGATGAACGACGGGCAGGGACCGGAACAAATACCCGTCGGCGCCCGATTCGCAAGACCGGGGCGGACATTCGGCCAGGGCATCGTCCAGGCTGTAGGACACGACCCTCAACCTGCGGTGCACGCGCCATAGCGATCGCCCCGCGACCTGAAACTGTAACGCCACCACCTCTTCCATGACCTCCCCCCATCATCGCGAAGGAGTGTGGATCGCAAAAATGAGGATGAAGTAAAGAGGTAAAGTCAGCAACAATATCTTACAATAAACGGTGCAAGACCGATGCTGCGGCAAGGTTGCGCGGGCCAGCCATATCGGCGAGCCGGCGTCCGCCCTGTCCCGTCCGCCCCTGCCCCGTCCGCTTCGCCCCTACGGCGTTTCGGCCGCACTGGCCTTTGGCGCGGGAACGCTGTCCTTCACGGTCAGCGCCACGGCCGGCGGCCCTTTCTGGATCGCGGCGGCCAACCTGCCGATATCCGGGCACTCACCCTTGCAGACCTTCTCGGCCTGCGCCAGATTCTCCCTGGCCTTGGCGATTGCGCCCTTCTCGACCATCGCTTCGCCCTGCCCGACCAACGCGCCGATGTCGGTCGGATCAAGCAGCAACGCCTCCCGATACAGACGGATGGCCTTTCCCTGCAAACCCTGGGCGCGCGCCACCTGCGCCAGTTCGAGATAGGCGGCGCGATTGCGGGGATCGATTACGAGGGCGCTTTCCAGCGCATCGGTCGCTTGAGACAGATTGCCGGCCCGGCGTGCCGCCTCCCCCGCCCGCTGCCATTCGATCGACAGGGGTTCGATCTGCGTGTCGGGACGCTGGGACAGGCCCACGCTGGACACGGTGGTCAGGGCGATTGCCAGGGCGACCGAGGCTGGGGTAAAACGCATCATCATCTCCAGCCATGTTTCAGGCGCTGATTCCGGGGCAGTGTCGCGGGTCCACGGGGTTTTGTCCATATCGCGATCAGGCGACCCGTCGCAGCCTTGCATGGAAGAAGCCGTCCGTTCCGTCATGCGCGGGGGTCAGCACCATGCCCGCGCCATGAACGCGGCCAAAAGGCGCGTCGCCATGATCCGGCATCCATCCGTCATGGCGTTGCAGAAAGGCGTCCATCTGCCCGCGTCCCTCCCGATCGGTCAGCGCGCAGACAGCATAAACCAACACGCCGCCGGGCGCCACCAGCGGCGCGGCAAAGTCCAGAATCCGCGCCTGTTCCGCGACCAGCCGTTCCAGACGCGCGGGCGTCAGCCGCCACCGCGCCTCGGGATTGCGGCGCCAGGTGCCCGTTCCCGAACAGGGCGCATCCACCAGAACCCGGTCGGCCCGTCCGGTCAACCCGTCCAGCGCCGCCGCTTCGCGCCCCTGGTCCAGCAACAGCGTTTCGATGCCGTCGGCCCCTGCCCGCTGCGCACGCGGCCCCAGCCGCGCAAGCCGCGCACGGATGGTATCCGCCGCGATCAACCTGCCGTCCAGCGCGCCGCTTTCCCCGGCCATGTCGGCGGCCAGAGCCAACGTCTTGCCACCCGCACCGGCGCACAGGTCGACCACCGTCATGCCCGGCCGCGCGCCGCAGGCGACGGCGATCGCCTGACTGCCCGCGTCCTGCACCTCCACCAGCCCGCTCTTCCAGGCGTCCGATTGTTCCACCGGCGCCCCTTCGGGCAGACGCAGCCCCTCGGGCAGCCCCAATATGGGAACCGCTTCAGGCAGCATCGCCCGGGCCTGCGCGACAGTGCCCTTCACCCGGTTGACGCGCAGGTCCACCGGCGCGCGCCCCAGCAACGCATCGCGTTCGACCGCATCGGCCAGCAGCGGGATCAACCAGCCCGGCACCGTGCCGGCCGGCGCACCGGGTTCATCGGGCCGGAGCGGTGCCGGTCCATGGCCGACCTCGTCGAACAGCGCGGCGATATCCGGCCGCTCCCGCGCCAGCCCGACCATCGCCGCGCGGCCGGTTTCGGGACGTTCGGCGGTGCGGCGCACCGCATCATAGACATGGTCGCGCACCGCCCGCCGGTCACGGGCCCCCGCATAGCGGCGCGTCTTGAAATAGCGGGCGATCAGCGTATCGGCGGCCGGCCCGCCATCGCGCGCCGACGCGATGATCGCATCCAGCAGGTCGATGGCCGCCTGAACGCGGGCGGACGGTGTCATGCGCCACCACCCGTCGCTGGCGACGCCGACGGCGCACGGCGCGGGCCGCGCGGCACAACCGGCCGATCAGCGCGTCGGGTAATTGGGCGCTTCCCGCGTGATGGTGACGTCGTGGACATGGCTTTCCGACAGGCCGGCATTGGTGATCTGGACGAAACGGGCGCGCTGTTGCAGGTCCTTTATCGTCCGGCTGCCCGTATAGCCCATGGCCGCCTTCACCCCGCCGACAAGCTGGTGGATGACATCGCTGGCCGCTCCCTTGAACGGCACCTGCCCTTCAATCCCCTCGGGGACCAGCTTCATCTGATCCTTGATATCCGCCTGGAAGTAGCGGTCGGCGCTGCCGCGCGCCATCGCGCCGACGCTGCCCATGCCGCGATAGCTTTTATAGGCGCGGCCCTGATAGAGGAAGGTTTCGCCCGGCGCTTCGGTCGTGCCGGCCAGCAGCGATCCGACCATGACGCATCCCGCGCCCGCGGCCAGCGCCTTGGCCACGTCACCCGACGTCCGCAGCCCGCCATCGGCAATGACCGCGATGCCCTGCCTGGCGGCTTCTTCCGCCGCGTCCATGATCGCGGTCAGTTGCGGCACGCCGACACCGGCGACGACGCGCGTGGTGCAGATCGACCCCGGCCCGATCCCGACCTTCACACAGTCCGCGCCCGCGCCGATGAGCGCTTTGGTCGCCTCCGCCGTGGCGACATTGCCCGCGACGATCTGGACATGATTGGACAGTTTCTTGACCGCCTCGACGGCCGCCGACACCTGCTTGCTGTGGCCATGGGCGGTGTCGATGACGATCAGGTCGCATTCCGCATCGATCAGCGCCTCGGTCCGCTCCAGCCCCTTGTCGCCCACGGTCGTCGCCGCGGCGACGCGCAGACGGCCGGTGGCATCCTTCGTCGCCTGCGGATAGGTGACGGCCTTTTCGATGTCCTTGACCGTGATCAGGCCGACACACCGATAGGCGTCGTCCACGACCAGCAGCTTTTCGATCCGGCGCGCGTGCAGCAGGCGCTGCGCCTCATCCTGACTGACGCCGGCCTTGACCGTGGCCAGATTATCCTTCGTCATCAGTTCGCTGACCGGTTGCGCCGGGTTTTCCGCGAACCGGGTATCGCGATGGGTCAGGATGCCGACCAGCGTGCCGGACCCTTCCACCACGGGGATACCGCTGATCTTGTTCCGCTGCATCAGCATTTGTGCATCGGCCAGCGTCGCGCTGGGCAGGATGGTGATCGGGTTGACGACCA
>JBFWMJ010000107.1:0-9621 GCA_050251675.1 Sphingobium sp. | reverse complement strand
CGACAAGCGGAATTCCCAGATGGCCCCCGCCACCGGGGAGGACGCGTTGCGCGTGGTGGCGCTGGACCTTGCCGCGGGCGCCGACAGCGTGATGGTGACGCCGGGCCTGCCCTATCTGGATATCGTCGCGCGGGTGAAGGACCGTTTTGCCGGGCCGGTGTTCGCCTATCAGGTGTCGGGCGAATATGCGATGATCGAGGCGGCGGCCGCCGCCGGCGCGGGGGATCGCGACGCGCTGGTGCTGGAAACGTTGATGGCGTTCAAGCGAGCGGGCTGTTCGGGCGTGCTGACCTATCATGCGCTGCATGCCGCCCAGCTGCTGGCAGGATGACGTCCGCTGCGCTGTTCCAGCCAGTGGCATAATGATCTAGGAGGCGGGGCATGACCCTTATCGACCATCCCGATACCACGATTCTTCCCTTCAACGGCAAGACGCCGGTGATCCACCCCAGCGCCTTCATCGCGCCGGGGTGCCGGATCATCGGCGATGTCGAGATCGGACCCGACGCCAGCATCTGGTATAATTGCGTGATCCGCGCCGATGTGAACCGGATACGTATCGGCGCGCGCACCAACATTCAGGACGGCACCGTGGTGCATTGCGACAGCCCCCCCGACAGTGGCGAAGGTCCAGCGGACGGGTGGCCCACGATCATCGGGGAAGACGTGCTGATCGGTCATATGGCGATGATCCACGGCTGTGTGCTGGAGGACAAGTCGTTCGTTGGGCTGGGCGCGATCGTGATGAGCGGTTGCGTGCTGGAAACCGACGCGATGCTGGCCGCGGGCGCGCTGTTGTCGCCGGGGAAGAGGGTGCCGCGCCGCCAGCTATGGGCAGGGCGCCCGGCCCGTTCGATGCGCGAACTGTCCGACGAGGCGCTGATCGACATGCGAACCGGCGTCGACCATTATGTCCATAACGGGAAAGCGCACAAAGGCGCGGTCAGGGCCGCGCAGGGGTGATCCCCGGCGCTGGTGTCGGGACCGTGCGTTAGGACGGCGGCGGATCAAGGCTGGGCAAGGCGTGCCCTGAGCGCGTCGACCCTGTCATTTTGCGAATCGACCGCGGCCAGCGCCGCGCTGCGCGCCGCGTCGATCTCCTCCAGCCCGCCCAGAGTCACATCCTGCGCCACGGTGTTGACGCGGTCCACATACAGCACGTCCAGGCTTGCGAGCGCCGACACGCTGTCATTGCGCGCAGCCTCCAGCGCGCTGAGCGCCAGTTGCGCCGCCACCCACGCATCGCTGGCCACCGGCGATCCGGCGGCCGTCCGCGCGGCCCTGTCGGCGGCGGCATAGGCGCGGTCGAATTGCGCGCTGCCGGCGCTGACCTGATTCGACAGTGTGGCGAGCCGGGCAAGCAGTTCGGTGTCGGCCGGGACCGGTGTGGGCGCGGCCGCGACTTCGGCGACCGTGGCATTTTCGATCGGCCGTTTGGCGAGCGAGGGGTAGGTCGTCGGCGCCCCGGCACAGCCGGACAGCAGCAGGGCGAGCGATGTCAGGAGGCGGCGCGAGATCATGCTCCGCATCTAGGACGCTGGCGGACGCGGCGCAATGGTTTCAGTGCGGCAGCGCCGCCGCCTTGCGCGCCAGCGCCTCGATCGCGGCGGGGTCTGCCCGCCCTTTCGGCACTACCCAGCTGCCCCCCACGCACGAGACGAACGGTTCGGCCAGCCATCGCGCCGCGCTGTCGGCGGTGATGCCGCCCGTGGGGCAGAAGCGCGCGTCGCCAAACGGCGCCGCCAGCGCCCTGAGCGCGGGCAGGCCGCCAGAGGTTTCGGCCGGAAAGAATTTGAAATGGGACAGGCCCATGTCCATGCCGCGCATGATGTCGCCGGCCGTCGCCGTGCCGGGCAGGAAGGGGATGCCTGATGCGATCGCGGCCATACCCAGCGGCTCCGTCAGGCCCGGGCTGACGATGAAGCGCGCGCCCGCCCGCAGCGCGGTGTCGAGCTGGTCGGAGCCAAGCACGGTTCCGGCGCCTACGACCGCGCCGTCAACCTGCGCCATTTCGCGCATGACGTCGATCGCGGCGGGCGTGCGCATCGTCACCTCCAGCGCGCGCAGGCCGCCCTTCACCAGTGCCCGCGCGATCGGCAGGGCATCATCGACCCGGTCGACGACCAGCACCGGGATGACCGGGGCCAGACCCATGATTTCGTCGATACCGCGTGTCATCCATCCGTCTCCCGAAAGGCGGCGGCCGCGCCGTACAGCCCGATTTCATCGTGGATGGCGAGCCGGATCGGCACGGATTTCATCAGGCTTTCGAACCGGCCCTTGGCGGTGAAACGGCCGTGAAAACCGCTGTGCGGCAACAGCGCGCGCATCCTTTGCGTAAGGCCGCCCGCCAGCACGACGCCATGGGGACCATGGGTGAGCGCCAGATCGCCGGCGACCGCCCCGTAACACAGGCAGAAACGGTCGAACGCCGCGCGCGCGAAACTGTCCGTCCCGTCGATGGCGGCGGCCCACAGGTCGGCATCGTCCATCAGCGTCACGCGTGATCGACTCATCGTCGCCAGCGCCTCATAGATATTGTTGAGGCCGGGACCCGATACGATACGTTCGACCGACACGCGCAGGAATTTGGCGCGCAGATGCGCCAGAAGGGCGTCTTCCGTCCCGTCCAGCGGCGCGAAATCCATATGCCCGCCCTCGGTAGCCAATACATGCGGGGCGCCATCGTCAAAGGCGATCATCGCCACGCCGAGGCCCGTGCCCGGCCCCATCACGGTCACGCCGCCATCGCGGGGAAAGGGCCGGTCCTCGCCGAAAAGCAGCGGCAGGCTGTCATCCGGCAGGCGGGCGACGGCATGGCCGACCGCTTCGAAATCATTGACCAGCCGGACCTGCTTCATGCCCATGTCCGCGGCCAGCCTGTCCGGTCGGACCATCCAGCTGCTGTTCGTCAGCTTGATGACGTCGCGGCCGATGGCGGTCGCGAAGGCGATCGACGCCGCATCGGGCAGGTCGTCCCCTTCCTCCTGCCGAAAGGCGGCCCAGCAGGCCTGAAAGCTGGGATAGTCCGCGACCTTGTATTTACGGACCCGGCCCAGTTCCGGGACGTTGCGCGCGTTCAGTTTCGCGCGGCAGAAGCGGGCATTGGTGCCCCCGATGTCAGCGGCGACGATGTCGGTCATGCCTCGCTCTCCATCGCCGCGAGGATGGGGGACGCGCCGCTTTCGGCCAGATCGCTGTGGTGGCGGAACAAGGCGAACAGTTCCCGGCCGGTGTCATACGGCGGGGGCGGGGCGGGCGGGGCCGTGCGCGCGTCCCATTCCGCCTTGTCCACAAGGGCGTCGATCGTTCCGGCTTGCGCGCACACCCGCACCCGGTCGCCGTCGCGCAACCGGCCGACCGGCCCGCCGCCCAGCGCTTCGGGCGAAAGGTGGATGGCCGCCGGCACCTTGCCGCTGGCGCCCGACATGCGGCCGTCGGTCACCAGCGCGACCCGGAAGCCCCGATCCTGCAATACGCCGAGCGCGGGCGTCAGCTTGTGCAGTTCCGGCATGCCATTGGCGCGCGGTCCCTGGAACCGGACGACGACCACGACGTCGCCGTCCAGTTCGCCGGCCTTGAAGGCGCGGAGAACCGCGTCCTGATCGTCAAATATCCGGGCCGGCGCCTCGATCGTCCAGCGCGACGGATCGACTGCGCTCACCTTCATGACGCATCGGCCCAGAGTACCGGACAGCAGCTTCATGCCGCCGTCCGCGCTGAACGGATCGGACACGGGACGCAGCATCGCCGGATCTCGCGATGTCGCCGGTGCGGGCCGCCATTGCAGCGCGCCGTCCGCCAGCACCGGTTCATGACCGTAATCCGTCAGGTCCGCGCGCGCGACCGTCAGCACATCGCGGTGCAACAGGCCGTTGTCCAGCAGTTCCCGGATGATCCAGGCCATGCCGCCGGCGACATGGAAATGGTTCACATCGCCCGACCCGTTGGGGTAGACCCGCGCGAGGAGGGGGATGACGTCGGACAGGCTGGCGAAATCGTCCCAGTCGACGATGATCCCCGCCGCACGGGCGATGGCGGGAATGTGGATCGCATGGTTGGTCGATCCGCCGGTCGCCATCAGGCCGATGATCGCGTTGACGATCGCCTTTTCGTCGATGCAATGGCCCAGCGGCCGGTAATCGGACCCGTCCCAGCCGATATCCGCCAGCCGGTGCACCGCCGCGCGGGTCAGTTCCTGCCGCAATTTCGTGCCCGGATTGACGAAGGCGGCGCCGGGCATGTGCAGGCCCATCACCTCCATCATCATCTGGTTGCTGTTGGCCGTGCCATAGAAGGTGCAGGTCCCCGCGCCGTGATAGCTGGCGCTTTCCGCCTCCAGCAACTCCTCAGTGCCGACCTTCCCTTCCGCGAACAGCTGGCGGACGCGAACCTTTTCCTTGTTGGCAAGGCCCGACGGCATCGGACCGGACGGCACCAATATGGTCGGCAGATGACCAAAGCGCAGCGCGCCGATCAGCAGCCCCGGCACGATCTTGTCGCAGATGCCGAGGAGCAGCGCGCCCTCGAACATCGCATGGGACAGGGCGATGGCGGTCGACAGCGCGACCGTGTCACGGGAAAAAAGGGACAGGTCCATGCCGGCCTGACCCTGTGTAACGCCGTCGCACATCGCGGGCACGCCGCCGGCGACCTGAGCCGTGGCGCCAACTTCCCGCGCCGCGATCTTGATGGCGGACGGGTAGGCGCCATAGGGCTGATGCGCCGAAAGCATGTCGTTATAGGCGGTGACGATGCCCATGTTCATGGACCGGCCGGTGCGGATGGCGGCTTTGTCCTCGCCGCTGGCGGCAAAGCCGTGGGCCAGGTTGCCGCAGGACAGGCGGTCGCGGTTGGTCCCCGCGTCGCGGCCGCGTTCGATCAGGTCCAGATATTTGAGGCGTGCCGCCGCGCTGCGTTGCGTGATACGCTGTGTGATCTTCTCGATCGCCGGATGAAGATCAGTCATGCCAACTCGCTCCGTCCCGTTCGATAAGGGCAATGGCCGAGGACGGGCCCCAGTTCCCCGAGGCATAGGGCGTGGCCTTCATATTCGCCGCCTTCCAGCCGTCGATGATGGAATCGATCCATACCCACTGGGCTTCCACCTCGTCGCGGCGGACGAACAGGGTCTGGTCGCCCTCCAGCAGGTCGAGCAGCAGCCGTTCATAAGCGATGCGCCGCCGCTGGCCGGCGAAGGCGGCGGTGAGCGAGACGTCCAGCGTCACTTCCTCCAGATGCACCTGGCGTTCCAGCCCCGGCCGCTTCGACATGATCAGCAGGCGGATATGTTCCTCCGGCTGAAGGCGGATGATCAGCGTATTGGGCTCCAGCGCGCCGTTACGGCCGAAGATGCTGTGCCGTACCGGCTTGAACTGGATCATGATCTCCGACTGGCGGGCGGGCATGCGCTTGCCCGTGCGAAGATAGAAGGGCACGCCCTGCCAGCGCCAATTGTCGATATGCGCCTTGAGCGCCACGAATGTCTCCGTGTCCGACGGCTTGCCCAGTTCGTCGGCATAGCCGGTGACGATCTCGCCGGCGACGGCGCCCGGCGTATATTGCCCCCGCACGCTGAGCGCTTTCACCGTGTCGCCGGTCATGGGACGCAGCGATCGCAGGACCTTCACCTTCTCGTCACGCACGGCGGTCGGGTCCAGCCGCGCGGGCGGCTCCATCGCGATGATGGACAGGATCTGGAGCATATGGTTCTGGACCATGTCGCGCAGCGCGCCGACGCCGTCATAATAGGAAATGCGGCCTTCCAGCCCCACCGTCTCCCCGACCGTGATCTGCACATGATCGATGGCGCTGGCGTTCCACAGCGGTTCGAACAGCATGTTGCCGAATCGCAGCGCCAGCAGATTCTGGACCGTTTCCTTCCCCAGATAATGATCGACACGGAATATCTGCGCCTCGCCGAACAGGGCGCCGATGCCGTCATTGACCTCCTTTGACGAGGCGAGGTCGGCGCCGATCGGCTTTTCCATGGCGATGCGCAGGTCGGGACCCACGACGCCGGCATCGGCCAGCCCCCGCGCCGTTGGCGCGAACAGGGACGGCGGCGTCGAGAGATACACCGCCACGCCCCGGTCGATACGTCCGTCGAGCCGCCGGGCGAGCGCTTCGAAATGGCCGGGCTGGCCGGCGTCGACCGGCTGATAGACGATCATGCCCGCCAGTTTTTCGGCGATGGCGGCATCATGTCGGTTCGAAGGCAGATATTTTTTGAGCGCCTTGCCGATATCCGCGCGGAACGCCCCGTCGTCCATGGCCGTGCGGCCCGATGCGATGATCAGGAAATCGGGCGGCAATCGTCCGTCCGCCAGCAAATTGTACAGCGAGGGGAAAAGCATCCGGTGGGCAAGGTCGCCCGTGGCGCCGAAGATGATGAGCGTGGAAGACGGTTCGGTCAAAAGCTTTCCCTTGGAGGCTTTGTTGCAAAAAGCACGGTGCGCGCCTTTCCGCAGCCTTCCCTTTGTCGAACAGGCGGTTGGCCTTATTGGCCATATCCCCTGTCCCGATGGTCCGACTATAATGGCCGGGGTCGGTATCGCAACCGGCGTGCGGTCATCTTGTTCCCGTATCAATCCCCTCTGGAAATCCCGTCCGCTTGCCCCTATAGGCGGCCGGCCAGCCGTGCGGGCGTGGTGAAACTGGTAGACGCGCCGGACTCAAAATCCGGTTCCGCAAGGAGTGTCGGTTCGATTCCGACCGCCCGCACCATATATTATGATTTTGGCCTCAGGCGCCGGCGCGGACCTTCGTCCGCTTGGCTTTCCTCACATAAGTTCGGGCGGCCGTTGGCCTTGCGAACCCTGACGGGTTCGAGGCTCAGGCCCCCTTATGGTTTCGCGGGATCTCGGCGCGGTTATGCACCGCTCACCCCGTCGGCGTCAGTTTGAGCAATCGGCCCCGTGACCCCTGCTGGCCGTCCTCCAGCAGCCAGAGCGCGCCGTCGGGGCCCTGTTCGACTTCGCGGATGCGGGCGCCCATGTCCCACTGATCGGCCTTGGACGCGGCTTCGCCGTCCAGCTTCACCCGCACGAGCGACTGGCTGGATAGTCCGCCGATGAACAGCGATCCCTTCCACGCCGGGAACAGGTCCGCGGAATAATAAACCAGCCCTCCTGGCGAAATCACCGGGTCCCACCAGAGTTTGGGCGGTTCGAAGCCGTCGTCCGGCCGGTGGTCGGGAATGGCGCGGCCGTCATAATGATCGCCGTTGGAGGCGAGCGGATAGCCATAGTTGAGGCCCGGCTTGATGAGGTTCAGCTCATCCCCGCCCTTGGGGCCCATTTCCTGTTCCCACAAACGTCCGTCCGCATCGAAGGCGATGCCGAGCAGGTTGCGGTGGCCATAGGACCAGACCGCCGGATGGAATCCTTTGGCCGCCAGAGGATTGCCGGCGGCGGGCGTGCCGTCAGGGTTCAGGCGCAGCACCTTGCCGAGCGTCGATTTGGGGTCCTGCGCGGGGTCGAACTTCTGCCGCTCTCCATTGGTGAAGAACAGATATCGTCCGTCCGGTGAAAAGGCGATGCGGCCGGAATAATGGCCGTTGCCCGTCACGGCCTCGTTCGCGCGAAAGAGAATCTTGACGTCATCCAGCGCTGTCGTGCCGTTGCTCGCCTGGTTGAAGGTGCCGGCGGCAAGCGCCACGCCCTTGCCGGCCCCGCGCGCTTCGGAAAAGCTGAAATAGACCTTCCTGTCGTTCGCGAATCCGGGAGAGAGGACGACGTCCATCAATGCGCCCTGTCCCGCGCTGTCGACCGGCGGAATGTTCGCGACGGGGATTTTTGTGCCGTTCTTCGGATCGAACAGGATCATTTCCCCCGCCTTTTCGGTGACCAGCATGCGTCCGTCCGGCATGAAGGTCATGGCCCAGGGCGAATCGAAATCGGCGATAATCGCGGTCTGGAACGGCTTGTCCCCTGATGCGCCGGCATTGTGTCCTGCCGCCTTTTCGGTGGAACAGGCCATGAGCGCCATGGCAAGAGCGAGCGATGGCAGGGAGAGGATCAGGCGGGGCATCGTTGTTCTCCAGGCGAAACGGATGGGGGGTGATGTAGGAAACCGGCAATCACGAATATTGTTGCAGCAATGCGCGCGCATCTCTATATCGGCGATGCTTCCTTACATCGTCAAACATGTTGGGGTCGCGGGCCGCAGGGCGCGCGACGGCAAGGACCCTATCTGTCGTCTGGAGATCGCATGGCGGACATCGCCGAACTGACTGCGCTGATCGAACCTGAGGTGAAGGCCCTGGGTTTCGACCTGGTGCGCGTCAAGCTGTTCGGCGCCGGTGACGAGCGTACCTTGCAGATCATGGCCGAGCGGCCCGAGACGCGGCAACTCGTCATCGAGGATTGCGCCGCCATTTCCCGCCGCCTGTCCGACCTGCTGGACGAGGTTGATCCGATCGAGGAGGCGTACCGGCTGGAGGTCAGTTCGCCCGGCATCGATCGTCCGTTGACGCGGCGGCGCGATTTCAGCGACTGGGCCGGGCATGGCGCGCGGATCACGGTGACGGAGCCGGTCGAAGCGCGCAAGACGTTCAAGGGCGTGCTGGTCGCGCTGGAGGGTGAGGATATCCGTTTCAGGGACGCGAAGCTGGGCGATGTCGTCATTCCCTTCGCGCTGGTCGATACGGCGAAGCTCGTGCTGACCGACGCACTCATTTCCGCTACAATGCCGCTGTCTTCCAAAGGCGCGGACGAAATCGAAACCGAAGGATAAGGGTTCTTTCCATGGCCAACGCCATTTCCGCCAACCGGGCCGAGCTGATCGCGATCGCCAACAGCGTCGCATCAGAGAAGATGATCGACAAGGCGATCGTCATCGAGGCGATGGAGGATGCGATCCAGCGTGCGGCGCGTGCGCGCTATGGCGCCGAAAACGACATCCGCGCGAAACTGGACCCCGACAGCGGCGACCTGCGCCTGTGGCGCGTGGTCGAAGTGGTCGAGCAGGTGGATGATTATTTCAAGCAGGTCGACCTCAAGCAGGGGCAGAAGCTGAAGAAGGACGCGGTGGTCGGCGACTTCATCGTCGATCCGCTGCCGCCCATCGATCTGGGCCGCATCGACGCGCAGTCCGCCAAGCAGGTGATCTTCCAGAAGGTCCGCGATGCCGAGCGGGAACGCCAGCATGAGGAGTTCAAGGACCGCGTCGGCGAAATCATCACCGGTGTCGTCAAGTCGGTCGAATTCGGCCATGTCGTCGTCAATCTGGGACGGGCCGAAGGCGTCATCCGCCGCGACCAGCAGATCCCGCGCGAAGTGGTGCGCGTGGGCGACCGCATCCGTTCGGTGATCCTGAACGTGCGCCGCGAAAATCGCGGCCCGCAGATTTTCCTGAGCCGCGCGCATCCCGAATTCATGAAGAAGCTGTTCGCGCAGGAAGTGCCCGAAATCTACGACGGCGTCATCACCATCATGGCCGCCGCCCGCGATCCGGGCAGCCGCGCCAAGATCGGCGTTATCAGCCGTGACAGCAGCATCGATCCGGTGGGCGCCTGCGTCGGCATGAAGGGCAGCCGCGTGCAGGCCGTCGTGCAGGAGATGCAGGGCGAGAAGATCGACATCATCCCCTGGAGCGAGGATACCGCGACCTTCGTCGTCA
>JBFWMJ010000106.1:0-9777 GCA_050251675.1 Sphingobium sp. | reverse complement strand
ACCCGGCGCGGTCAACCTGATGACCGCGGGCCGCGGCATCGTCCATTCGGAACGGTCGCCGGACGAAGAGCGCGGCAAGGCCGCGAAATTGTCGGCGATCCAGACTTGGCTGGCGCTGCCCGAACAGGATGAGGAACGCGACCCCGCGTTCGAGCATGTGCCGCAGGACGCCTTGCCGGTCATCGATTGCGGCCATGCGCGGGCGCGGGTGATCATGGGCTCGCTCTGGGGCGCGCAGGCGCCGGTCACGACCTATGCCCACACCATCTATGCCGATATAGTGCTGTCGCCGGGCGGGGGCGTGCCGATCGAGCCGGAGGCGGAGGAGCGGGCGATCTACGTATCGGGCGGCGACGTCGCGCTCGATGGCGTGGCGCTGGCACCCCAGACGCTGTACGTGATGCGTCCCGGCGTGCGCGCCAGCCTGTACAGCGTCGACGGCGGGCGCGTGGTGCTGTGCGGCGGCGAAGCCTTTACCACGCCGCGCCATGTCTGGTGGAATTTCGTGTCGTCCAGCAAGGACCGGCTCATGCAGGCGCGGGAGGATTGGGAAGCGATGCGCTTTCCACTGATTCCGGGCGACGATCAGGACTATATCCCGATTCCGCAGGGCCGGCCGAAGACGGTCAGCTACCCCTGACGCGCGTCACTGGACGAAGGTAAGCGACAAATTCTCGGCGTTTTTGGGAATGTCGATGCGGCTTTCGTTGATCGACGCTTCCTCGCCGGGCTTGAGCCTCGCGCGGTCCGCCTTGGTGGTCCAGCTGAATACCAGCCGGTCCTGCTGGTCGCGCAGTTGGACCAGCACCGGCGGCACCGGTAGGGTCTGTTTGCCGCTGTTCACGATCCGCGCGCCGAAAGCGAAATATTCCTCCCCGCTGGGCAGCTTGCGCCGCTCGGCAGGCTTGGACAGGTAGAAGAGCAGGTCAGGGTCGCGCTCATCGGCGACGAGGCCCAGATTGACCGCCCAGCCCGGCGGCCCCATCATGTAGAGCGCCGCCCCGGCCCCGCCCACGGCCAGGCAAAAGGCAATAGCGGCGTAGGTCCATAATTTCAGCGGGTTGCGCCGGGCCTTGAAAGGGACGGGGGGGGAGAACCGGCCTTCCTCGCCATCGGCATCCTCCGCTGGTCGCGTGACACCGGCATAGATGTCGTCGAACCGATTGTCGGGCGCGGATGCCGGCGTGGCCGGGGTAGCCGCGCCGGACGTCGGCACGTCGGCCGGCGTCGGGGTCGATAGGGCTTGTTCGCCGGGCGCCTGTGGGGTCTCGGCTGGCGGAACCGGGGCAGGCGTGGCATCGGGTTCGGCCGGGGGAGGCGGTGTCGGAACCGGCGCGGGATCGCGCGGCGGCAATGCCTGCGCGTCCTGAAACCAGCTATGTTTGCAAGCGGCGCACCGGACCTGACGGCCCGTCTGTCCGACCGCGCTGTCGGGTACGATATAGCGCGTGGCGCAGTTCGGGCACACCAGGATCATGTCGCTTCATAGGCATGGCAGGGACTCCAGGGCAAGCGGTCAGCGATGTCCGGAGCGGCCGGACGAATCGGGCAAACAGGCAGCAGGCGACGCCATGATCCCCACGGGTCGGGCGACCGCCGCCGCTCCATGGGCTTTACGCCTGCCCGCCTGCTGTGCCATGGCTGTCGCACGGGGAAGCAGGCAAGCATGGCGCGATGGCGACGATCGTTCAGTTTGATAATGTCGGCCTGCGCTATGGGCTGGATGCCGAAACGCTCTCGGACATCAGCTTTTCGCTGCATGGGGGCGGTTTCTATTTCCTGACCGGTGCGTCGGGCGCGGGCAAGACGTCGCTGCTGAAGCTCCTCTATCTGGCGCAGCGTCCCAGCCGTGGCGTCATCCGCCTGTTCGGCGAGGATGTGGTCACGCTGCCGCGCAAGCGGCTGCCCGGCTTTCGCCGCCGTATCGGCGTGGTCTTTCAGGATTTCCGGCTGTTCCCGCATCTTTCCACCTATGACAATATCGCCCTGCCCCTGCGGCTTGCCGGCATGGAGGAGGCGGAAGTGGACGCGCCCGTCGCCGAAATGCTGAACTGGGTCGGGCTGGGTGACCGGGGCGGGGCGCGCCCGGCGACCCTGTCGGGCGGGGAACAGCAACGCGTCGCCATCGCCCGCGCGGTGATCGGCCGGCCCGAAATACTGGTCGCGGACGAACCGACCGGGAACGTCGACGCGGACATGGCCCGCCGCCTGCTGACCCTGTTCGAGGCGCTGAACCGGCTGGGCACCACGGTCGTCGTCGCGACCCACGACCTGCCGCTCATCGCGCAGGTGTCCGGCGCGCAGATGATGCGGCTCGACAAGGGGCGGCTGGCTGATCCGACCGGGGCGCTGCGCTATCCGCCCCCGTCTCAGGCCGCGCCACAGGCCGCGCCGTGACCGGTGGGAAAGCGCACCGCCGGGCCGCCGCCGCGGCCCGGCATCGGCTGCTGCCCGAAGGGCGGCTGGCGGGGCCGATGCCGTGGATCATCGCCGTGATGATGTTCCTTACCGTGCTGGCCGCCGCCGCCGGCCTCGGCCTGGGCGCCGCCGTCCGGTCGATGAGCGCGGATTTGGCCGGGCGCGCAACGGTGCAGGTCGTCGAAGCCGATGCCGATGCGCGCGATCGCCTGACCGCCCGTGTCCTTCAGGCGCTGCGCGGTGCCGACGGCGTGCGCGCCGCCCGGCCGGTCGATCCCGCCATGCTGGCGGAGCAACTGCGGCCCTGGCTGGGCGCCGATGCGACCAGCGGGGACCTGCCGATCCCCGCGCTGATCGATGTGGAATTGCGCGGTGAGGGGCAGGCTGCCACGGTCGACCGGCTGCGCGCTAAGCTGTCGGCACTGTCACCCAAGGTGCGGATCGAACCCCATGCGGCCTTCCTGAAGCCGCTGGCGGGGTTGTTGTCCGCGCTGGGCTGGCTGGCGGCGGGCATCGTGGCGCTGATGGCGCTGGCGACCGGCGCCGTCGTGGTGCTGGCGGCGCGCGGGGCGCATGACAGCCATCGCGGCACGATCGACGTGCTGCACCTGATGGGTGCGACCGATCTTCAGATCACACGGCTGTTCCAGCGCCGCATCGCGATCGACGCCCTGCTCGGCTGTACGGTGGGGTTCGCGGTCGCCATCCTCGTCATTGTGGCGCTAGGCGGCCGGCTCGCCGCCACGGGGTCGGACCTTCTGCGCGGCGCCAGCCTTCCCTGGACCGACTGGCTGCTCCTGCTGGCCCTGCCGTTGGGCGGGATAGTGCTGTCGACACTGGCGGCGCGCTGGACGGTGCTGCGTTCGCTCTGGCGGTCGCTATGATCGTCCGGCTGGCGGCCCTGTCCCTGCTTGGCTGGATGCTGGGTTTCGCCTGGTTCGCGATCTTCCTGCCCCGGCCGCTCGACGGGCGGGCGACCGATGCGATCGTCGTGCTGACCGGCGGTGCGGGACGGATCGATCGCGGGCTGGTCCTGCTCAGCGACGGCGCGGCGAAGCGGATGCTGATATCGGGCGTGGACCGCGCCGTGCGCCCGACCGAACTCGCCGCGCAATATAAGGTGTCCGAACGGCTGTTCGCCTGCTGCATCACCCTGGGCCGCGAGGCGATCGACACGCGGTCCAACGCGATCGAAACGGCGCATTGGCTGGAACGCCGCAACTACCGGACGGTACGGCTGGTCACGACCGACTGGCACATGCGTCGCGCCGCGCTGGAACTGCGCCAGGCGCTGCCGGCGTCGCGGATCAGTCTGGTCTACGACGCCGTGCCCAGCCGCCCCAGCCTCACCATTTTGGTGCGGGAGTACAGCAAATATCTGGTCCGGCGCGCGGCCGCGCTGATCGGGATATAGGAAGATACGCCTCATGATCGTGCTGACGGCTCTTCGGTCCCTCTCGTTTGTGTTCGTTTTCTATCCGGGCAGTGCCCTGTTCGTGCTCGCCGCGCTGGTCGCCAGCCGGATCAAGGCGATATGGGTGCGCCCGGTCGCGCGTGGGTGGGCGTATTTCCATCGTTTCTGCACGCGGTGGATTCTGGGCCAGCGGATCCGGGTTGAGGGCGTGGTGCCGCGCGGCCCCTATCTGTACGTGATCAAGCATGAATCGATGTTCGAGACGATCGATACGCTGTGCCTGTTCGGCGAACCTGCCATCGTCGCCAAGCGCGAATTGCTGGACATACCGATATGGGGTGTAATTGCCCGGCGTTTCGGATTGATCCCGGTCGAACGCACGGCGGGGGCACGCGCCATGCGGGCGATGCGTGCGGCCGCCCTTGAGGCGGTGGCGGCGGGCCGGGCCCTGTGCCTGTTCCCCGAAGGCACCCGCGTGCCGCACGGCGAATGCCCCCCGCTCAAGGCGGGGTTCGCCGGGCTGTACACGCTGTTGCGCCTGCCGGCCGTGCCCATCGCGGTGGACAGCGGGCGCCTGTCGCCGCGCGGACGTTTCCTGAAGCGTTCCGGCACCATTACCTATCGTGTGGGGGACATCGTGCCGGCGGGGCTGGACCGCGCCGAGGCGGAAGCGCGGGTCCATGCCGCGATCAACGCCCTGAACCGGCCCGCCCTCTGAACCGGCCCCCTTTTGAACAGGAAAGCCTTAACGGCTGCGCCCGAAATCCGGCTTCGGATCGTCCTGACCCTGTTCGATGATCGACCGGCGGATGGCGCGCGTGCGGGTGAAAAGATTGAACAGCGCATCACCGTCATTCCAGCGAATGGCGCGCTGAAGCGCGGACAGATCTTCCGAAAAACGTTGCAGCATCTCCAGCACCGCATCCTTGTTGGCCAGAAACACGTCGCGCCACATGGTCGGGTCGCTGGCGGCGATGCGCGTGAAATCGCGAAAGCCGCCGGCGGAATATTTGATCACCTCGGACTGGGTGACATCCTCAAGATCGCTGGCCGTGCCGACGATGGTATAGGCGATCAGATGCGGCAGATGGCTCGTCACGGCCAGCACCAGATCGTGATGGGCCGGGTCCATCAGGTCCACCTGCGCGCCCACATGGCGCCACAGGCCGGCCACCCGTTCCACGGCGGCGGGGTCGGCGCCGGGGGGCGGGGTGACGATGCACCAGCGGCCCTTGAACAGGCTGGCGAAGCCGGCTTCCGGCCCGCTGTTTTCCGTTCCCGCCACCGGATGCGCCGGGATGATGGCGCGGCCCGGAAGCGCGGCGGTCAGTTGCGCCAGCACGTCCGCCTTGCACGATCCCACGTCGCTGACGATCGCGCCGGCCGGCAAAGCGTCGGCGAAAGCGGCGGCGGCCGCGCCCATCGCGCGGACCGGGACGCACAGCACCACAAGGTCCGCGTCGGCAACCGCCGCGTCGGCGCTGTCGGCGATGACGTCGCACAGCCCGATGGCGCGGGCGACTTCCCGCACGCGCGGGTCGGCATCATGGCCCGTCACGCGCACTATGGGCATGGCCTCGCGCAGCGCGCGCGCCAGCGATGAGCCGATCAGGCCAAGGCCGATGATCGCGACATGGGAAAAGCCCGTCCCGGCAGGGGAGGGCGGCGGCGCGGGAGGCGCCATGGTCAGGTCGCTTCCGTCATGGCGCGCAATGTGGCCGCGACGGCGCGGGTCTGCGCCTCCGTACCGATCGTGATCCGCAGCCCGTTGGGCAGGCCCTGCCCGGCGAGCCAGCGTGTCGCATAGCCCGCGTCCCACAGGCCGCGCATCGCCGCCTCCGCCGTCAGCGCGCCGTCGAACAGGATGAGCAGGAAATTCGCCTTGCTCGGCACCGCGCGCAGGCCGTGGTTGGACAGCGCCGCGATTTCCGCCGCCAGCCAGGCGCGCCATTGCCGGTTATGCGCCCGGCTGGCGTCGACCCACGCGGTGTCGCCCAGCGCGGCGATCGCCGCCGCCTGCCCCGCCGTGGTGACGTTGAACGGCGCGCGGATGCGGTGCAGCACGTCGATGACCTCGGCCGATCCATAGCCCCAGCCGATCCGTTCGGCGGCCAGGCCGTGGATTTTGGAGAAGGTGCGCGTCACCAGCACATTGCCGGCCGATGCGGCCAGTGCCAGCCCGCCATCGTCCTCGTCCGCGTCCAGATATTCGGCATAGGCCTGATCCAGCACCAGCAGTATGTCCGGGCGCAGGCCGGCATGCAGGCGCGCAATATCCGCCGCACCCGCCATGGTGCCGGTCGGATTGTTGGGATTGGCGAGGAAAACCACCTTCGTCCGGTCCGTAACGCAGGCCAGCAGCGCATCGACATCGGTCGCATAATCGGCATCTGGCGCGACTACAGGCGTCGCGCCGACGCGGCGGGCGGCGATATCATAGACCGAAAAGCCGTAGCGGACGTACAGCACCTCGTCCCCCGGCCCGGCATAGGCGCTCGCCGCGATGTGCAGCAGTTCGTCCGATCCCGTGCCATAGATGACGCGGGCCGGGTCGAGTCCATGGCAAGCGGCGATCGCCGCGCGCAGGCGCGTTGCGGCGGGATCGGGATAGGTGGCGAGGTCCGCCGTGGCCGCCGTCAGCGCATCGCGCGCCGCCGGGCCGGTGCCCATCGGATTCTCGTTCGCCGACAGCTTGATCAGCGGTCGGCCGTCGTCCGCCGCCGACTGTCCCGGCACATAGGGGGAAATGCCGAGAATCCAGTCTTTGGGTCGAGGTGTCGTCATGGGCGGCGCTTTAGCGCGTCCGGCGGGAAAGGAAAAGCGCCTCCCGCCCGCGCGATCATACCACCGGCGTGAGCAACGGCTGCCCGCCGAAATGGGCGTCCAGATTGGCCAGCACCAGATCGGCCATCGCCGCCCTCGTTTCCACCGTGGCGCTGCCCTGATGGGGTTGCAGGACGACATGGTCCATGGCGAGCAGCGCGGGCGGCACATGGGGTTCGTCGACGAACACGTCCAGCCCCGCGCCGGCGATACGGCGGTCGGCCAGCGCCGCCACCAGCGCATCCTCGTCGATCACCGCGCCGCGCGCGATGTTGACGATGAACCCGCGCGGGCCCAGCGCGTCCAGCACCGCCGCGTCGACCAGGCCGCGTGCTTCCGGCCCGCCGCTTGTGGCGATGATCAGCACGTCGCTCTCGCGCGCCAGCGCCGTGGCGTCGGCGACGTAGCGATAGGGCACGTCCCGGGCCGGACGGCGGTTGTGGTACAGCAGCTCCCCGGCGATCGGTTGCAACCGCAGGGCGATCGCGCGGCCGATGCGGCCCAGCCCCATTATCCCGATCCGGCGTCCGGTCAGGCGCGTCGACAGCGGCGGCACCTCCCCCCGCGCCCAGGCGCCCGACCGCACCATCCTGTCATGGGCCGCGATGTTGCGCACCGTCGCATGCAGCAGCCCGACGGCCAGGTCCGCGACATCGTCGGTCAGCACGTCGGGCGTATTGGTGACGCGCACGCCCTTAAGCCGGGCGTGGTCGACATCCACCCTGTCATAGCCGACCGAGCACAGGCCGATGATCTCCAGCGCGGGCAGCGCGTCGATCAGCCCCGCCGATGCGCCGACCGTACCGAAGGCGACGAGCGCGCGGGCCGTTCGCCCGGCCGTGCCCAGCATGGCGGGATCGGCGCCGGCCGGCAGGGCGTGGACCTGGAAACGCCGGTCCAGCCCGTCGGCGAGTCGGGGCGGTTGCGGGCCGTGCGCGATGACGGCAATGCGATCGGGATCGGTCATGGGGGCAAGCTTAAAAGCGGCCCGCGCATTTGACCATGGCGCGGCCCGCATGGTGAAGCGCGGGTGGCGCGCGGGCCGCTTTACATTTGACAGCGCTCCGGCGCCGTCTTAGCCCCGCTGCGATATGGCCAGCGTTTCCGCGTCCGATGACCGCCGTTTCGGCCTTCGCCGACAGGTCTGCCTGGCTGGTCCGTTGCGGCTGGACAGCGGCGCCCATCTGGGGCCGGTCGACATCGCCTATGAAACCTATGGGTCGATGAATGCGGACCGGTCGAATGTCGTCCTCATCTGCCATGCGCTGACCGGCGATCAATATGTGGCGTCCGACCATCCGGTTACCGGCAAGCCGGGCTGGTGGTGGCGGATGGTGGGGGAAGGCAGGCCGATCGATCCCGCGCGGCATTTCATCGTTTGCGCCAATGTGATCGGCAGCTGCATGGGCTCATCCGGGCCGGCCAGCCTCGACCCGGCGACGGACATGCCCTATGCGATGCGCTTTCCGGTGCTGACCATCGCCGACATGGTGCGGGCGCAGGCGATGCTGCTGGATCATCTGGGCGTCGACCGGCTGGCGGCGGTCATCGGCGGGTCGATGGGCGGGATGCAGGCGCTGACGTGGCCGACCCTCTTCCCCGACCGGGTCGAACGCTGCGTCGTCATCGCGTCCACAGCGCGGCACAGCGCCCAGAATATCGCCTTCCACGAAGTGGGACGGCAGGCGATCATGGCCGATCCCAACTGGCGCGGCGGCGATTATTATGCCGATGGCGTGGTGCCCAGCGCGGGGTTGGCGGTGGCGCGCATGGCGGCGCACATCACCTATCTGTCCGAAGCCGGCCTGACAGAGAAATTCGGCCGCCGCCTGCAGGGGCGGGATGCCAAAACGTTCGGTTTCGACGCGGATTTCCAGGTGGAAAGCTATTTGCGCCATCAGGGACTGAGCTTCGTCGAGCGGTTCGACGCCAACTCCTATCTCTATATCACCCGCGCGATGGACTATTACGACATCGCCGACGATCATGGCGGCAGCCTGGCGCGCGCCTTCGCGGCGTCGCGGGTGCGTTTCTGTCTGGTCAGCTTTGACACCGACTGGCTGTATCCGACCGCCGAATCGCGCGTCATCGTCCATGCGCTCAACGCGTCGGGTGCGCAGGCCAGCTTCGTCGAGCTGTCCAGCCCGTTCGGCCATGACGCCTTCCTGCTGGAATGCCCGGACCTCAACCGCGTGGTCGACGGATTCCTGCGCGGCGGCGCGGCGTGATCGAACCGTTGCGCCCCGACCTCGCGCTCATCGCCCGCATGGTGCAGCCGGGCGCACGCATATTGGATGTGGGGTGCGGCGACGGTGCGCTGATGGCGGCGCTGCGCGACAGCAAATCCGCCGATGCGCGCGGGCTGGAAATCGACCCCGGCAATGTCGCGGCGGCGGTCGGACGGGGGCTGTCGGTGGTGCAGGGCGATGCCGACACCGACCTGCGCTACTATCCCGACGCCAGTTTCGATTATGCCATCCTCAGCCAGACGCTTCAGACCACGCGCCGGCCCGATCAGGTGGTCGAGGAATTGTTGCGGATCGGCCGGCAGGCTTTCGTGTCCTTTCCCAATTTCGCCCACTGGCGCGGCCGGCTCTCGCTGTTATGGGGCGGGCGGATGCCGGTGACGCGGATCTTGCCGGACCGCTGGTACGATACGCTGAACATCCACCACGTTACGGTCGACGATTTCCGTGCGCTCGTGAAGGCGCGGGGCTGGACCATCGATGGTCAATGGTTCCTGAAAGGCGACAAGGCGACCACCCACGCCAACGCCAATCTGTTCGCCGAACATGCGGTGTTCCTGCTGCGGCGATAGGATGCCACACCCCCTGTCCGGCGGCCGGCGAAGGTCGCCCTATCGCTCGCGCGTCGCGCTGAACGTCAGTTTGGGATGGCGTTCCTGCTGATAGCCGATGTCCCAGGCGCTCTTGGCCATGAACACCAGATTGCCGTCGCGGTCCCTGGCCATGTTCGCGCCGTTATAGGCGACGAGGTCCTTGACCGCCGCCTCGTCGCCCGAAATCCAGCGGGCGGTGTCAAAGGGGGAGGGTTCTAGGCTGGCGGCGACCTGATACTCCGCTTCCAGCCGGGAAATCAGCACGTCCAGCTGGAGCTGTCCG
>JBFWMJ010000105.1:0-9827 GCA_050251675.1 Sphingobium sp. | reverse complement strand
CGAACCCCGGCGTGCTGGTTGCCGCCGGTCTGGTCGCCAAGAAGGCGAAAGAGTTGGGCCTGAAGCCCAAGCCCTGGGTCATGTCTTCGCTTGCCCCGGGCTCGCAGGTAGTCACCGACTATCTGGAAAGGGACGGCCTTCAGTCGCATCTCGTCGCTGTCGGCTTCAACCTGGTGGGATATGGCTGCACCACCTGCATCGGTAACAGCGGTCCGCTGGCCGAACCGATCAGCAAGGCGATCAACGAACATGGCCTGGTTGCCGCCGCCGTCATCTCCGGCAACCGCAACTTCGAAGGCCGCGTGTCACCCGATGTGCGTGCCAACTTCCTTGCGTCGCCACCGCTGGTCGTCGCCTATGCGCTGAAGGGCACCGTGGTCGAGGATTTCGTCACCACGCCGATCGGCAAGAGCAAGGACGGGCAGGACGTCTATCTGAAGGACATCTGGCCGACCAATGAAGAAGTTGGCACCACCATGGCCGGCTGCATGGACCGTCCGATGTTCCAGGCCCGCTACGCCAATGTCTACAAGGGCGACGCGCACTGGCAGGCGATCGACGTGACGGGTTCGGACACCTACGCCTGGCGCGCGGGTTCGACCTATGTTGCAAACCCGCCTTATTTCGAGGGTCTGGCCATGACCCCGGCGCCTGTCACCGACATCGTCGAAGCCAAGCCGCTGGCGATCTTCGGCGATTCGATCACCACCGACCACATTTCGCCGGCCGGTTCGATCAAGGCGACATCGCCCGCGGGCAAGTGGCTGAGCGAGCATCAGGTCGCCCAGGCAGACTTCAACAGCTACGGCTCGCGTCGCGGCCATCATGAGGTCATGATGCGCGGCACCTTCGCCAATATCCGCATCAAGAACCTGATGCTGGACGGCGTGGAAGGCGGCATGACCCGCTATGACGGCGAAACCATGCCGATCTATGACGCGGCGATGAAGCACAAGGCCGACGGTACGCCGCTGGTCGTCATCGGCGGCAAGGAATATGGTACGGGGTCGTCGCGCGACTGGGCGGCCAAGGGCACCAACCTGCTGGGTGTGCGCGCGGTCATCGTCGAAAGCTTCGAGCGTATCCACCGCTCCAACCTGGTCGGCATGGGAGTCCTGCCGCTCCAGTTTAAGGACGGGGAGAGCAAGGAAAGCCATGGCCTGACCGGCGACGAAACATTCACCATCCAGAATGTCGCGGGCCTGAAGCCGCGTCAGGATGTCGACGTGATCGTGAAGCGCGCCGACGGCTCGACCTTCACCTTCGTCGCGCGCTGCCGCATCGATACCGTCAACGAACTGGAATATTTCCTGAACGGCGGCATCCTGCAATATGTGCTGCGCAAGCTCGCCGCCTGATCGACTGAACCACCGCTCTGCAAGCAAAAGGGCTCCCTCCGCGAAGGAGGGGGCCCTTTTGATGTGTGTCCCGTATCAATGCTGGTGGCAGGGCATGTCACCGCCTGTCACGACAGTGATCGTGCCCCCACGCGGCCGTTCCGCGCCGCGCGACCGGACGGCCCGAAGCGCATGATCGCCCTGATCGAAGGTGTCGGCCGGGTCGCTGCTGCGCGGCGCCTGACGCCTGGTGTCTGCCGGCAGGTTGTCGCGGACTTTCGCGGCGTTCCGGTGGGTGGATGCGCTTGCAGTGGGGTTGGTCGTGCCCAACGGCTGATGGCATGGCGCAATCCCTTCCATGGCCCTGAACGTCGTTGGGGCGGGATCGGTGTCCGGGTCTTGTGCAAAGATGGCACGCGAGGTCGATGTGTAACGCTCGCCATTCGCCGGTGGGGCGATAGCAGGATTTGCAACGGCGCAAGATAGCGTCGCTGGCGAGAAGGGCCGATGGCCTGTACCCACTCTGCTGAAGATGAAAAAAGCCCTGATCGTCCGTCATGTTCCGCGCGAAGGCGCCGCCGGCTATCTCCACTCGATCGAGGCGGCGGGGTTCGTCATCGAGCGGATTGACGTCGCGGATCCCGCCTTTGCCACCGTTGACCTGTGCGAGCCCGACCTGCTGATCATGATGGGCGGGCCGATGGGCGTGTACGAACAGGATGTCCATAGCTGGATTCCCCTGCAGATCGAAAAGCTGGCGGCCCGGCTGGCCCGGGACCGTCCGACGCTGGGGGTATGTCTGGGCAGCCAGATGATCGCCGCCGCGCTGGGCGCGCCGGTATATCCGGGCGGCCGGATGGAACTGGGCTTCTCGCCGATTGCGCTTAACAGGGCGGGCGACGGGTCGCCGCTGCGGCATTTGTCCGGGGTGCCGGTCCTGCATTGGCATAGCGATACGTTCGATCTTCCAGCCGGAGTCGAACTGCTGGGATCGACGGATGTCTACGCGCATCAGGCCTTTCGGCGCGGGTCCAACATACTGGCCCTGCAATTCCACGCCGAAATGGGGGAAGATCCCCGGTTCGAGGATTGGCTGGCGCATTTCTGGAGCGATCTGGACGCGGCCAACGCCTGCCGCCATGCGTTGCGGCGGGACCATGACGCGCTGGGCCCGGGCGCGGTGGCCGCAGGCCGCGCCATGGTCGGAGAGTGGCTGAAGGGGCTGAAGTAACGGCCGACGGAGGCTCAAACAGGGCACCGTTTCGGGACAGGTCGGCACCACTGCGTTGCTTCTGATATTTTGTACATCGAGAGAATCGGCTAGACCTGCGAAGCAGGTGCGTTGGTAGAAGCCTGTAGACGTCATAGGGATATGGGCGGCTGAGGCGCCTCTCATATGGGAGAGAGCCATGCCGGAACATATTCTCACCAGTTTCGGTAATGGAACCGAGGGCCAGACGTCGGTCATGCTCGACGCCTTGCGAGTCTTTGACTGGGCTGCCACTCCTGTCGGACCGATCGCCGATTGGGATGATCCGCTCAAGCATGCGGCCCGGCTGATGCTGCTTGCGACAACCCCGATGGCGCTTCTGGTCGGGCGGGATGCGCTGCTCACCTATAATGACCCGATGCGCGATGCGTTCGGACCGGATTATGACGGCGCGCTTGGACGGTCCATTGAGGAGGTTCTTCCAGACGCCGGCCCTTTTTGTCGATCCGCGGTCGACCAGTGCTTCGCCGGCCGAAGCTGCCGATATGCCGAACAGCCGCTGCGGCTGAGCCGTAATGGGGCATGGCATCTGGCCTGGTTCGACCTCACCTTCACGCCGGTCGTCGATGTGGCGGGAACAGTGTTCGACGTTCTGCTTATCGTAAACGAAACGACGGCGCGGATCACGACGTTACGGGAATTGCAGCATACGCAGAAACGCCTTGAGGTTGCGCTCGACGCCAGCGGCATGGTCGGTACGTGGGACATCGATGTGGCAACCAATCTGCTGACATGTGATGAACGTTTTGCGAGGCTGTTCGGGCTGGAACTGGAAGATGGCGTCAGGGGGGTGGATAATGACCGGCTCGTCGCCCTTGTTCATCCCGATGATCGGGACGACGTCAGAGTTGCGCTTGAACGCTCGATCCAGACCGGCGCGGACTATCACTGCCGATATCGCGTCGTCACGCCAGAAGGGAGGCTGCGCTGGTTTCTGGACGCCGGTCGCGCTCTTCGGAGTGAAGAAGGGAAAATCGACCGCCTGACCGGCATTGTGATCGATCTCACGAGCCAGGTTTCCGTCGAAGACGCCTTGTATGAGAGTGAAGCGCGGTTTCGCGCCCTGGTGGAATCCATACCGCAGATCGTGTGGAGTACGGACGGTCAGGGCAGGCATGATTATTTCAACAGCCGCTGGCGCGATTTCACGGGTCTCGATTCCGTTGCGGTGTCAGACGCCGAATGGACCCGGCTGGTCCATGCCGATGACTGGCCCTTCGTCTCGCAACGTTGGGAAGAATGCCTGAAAACCGGCAAGCCCTATGACATCGAATATCGGTTCCGTCACAATAGCGGTGAATATCGCTGGTTACGCGTAATGGCTGTTCCGATAACGGACCGGGCGGGAAGCATCACGCGCTGGTATGGCACCTCCACCGACATCGACGATCAGAAACATCTGGCGGATCAGCGCGAACTGGTCGCGCATGAACTGGAACACAGGATTCGCAATATTTTCGCGCTGGTGAACGGTCTGCTTGCGCTGTCCATGCGTGATTATCCGGATATCGCACCGATAGCGAATGATTTTCAGCAA
Organism: Sphingobium sp.; assembly: GCA_050251675.1. Taxonomy (GTDB): domain Bacteria; phylum Pseudomonadota; class Alphaproteobacteria; order Sphingomonadales; family Sphingomonadaceae; genus Sphingobium. The sequence goes on along the minus strand of JBFWMJ010000105.1, from coordinate 5,683 downwards.
CGTGTCATGGCCCTGCATCGCGCCCATGCCGTTATAGGTTCGCGGGAAACAGGTTCCGACACGCCCTATTCGGTGCAACGTCTCATACGCAGATTGCTTGAACCTTATGAAAATGACACAGGTATCATCGCTCTTGAAGGAGACGATTTCCTTCTAGATGACGCGCTGGTGACGCCGTTGGCGCTGGTTTTCCATGAACTGGCGAGCAATTCCGCAAAATATGGCGCGCTTTCGGCCGCAACAGGCACGTTGTTGGTGCATATACTGTGCCGGGATCGGCAGATGGCGGTGCGTTGGGAAGAGGCCTTGCCCAGCATGGGGGCAACATCCGGCCAGTCCGGATATGGCTCGCGCCTGCTGACGCTCACCATAGAGCGGCAGTTGAAAGGCCGGTTCTCAAGAAAATTCTCCGCGGGAGGATTTGCGTTCGAACTTATCGTTCCGATCTGATCCAATATCGAAGGAAGAGCGGCGGATAAGGAGGATTTGGCGCATGCGAAGCGCGAGTTTCTATCGCTCATCCCAAGGAACAGGCCGCAGACTTGCGAATTGAAGGAGTCTGTGCGGAGGAGCGGAGAGATGGCGGCGCGTCCCTATTGGAAAGGTCAGATACGTCTGGCGCTGGTATCCATTCCGGTGGAAATCTATTCGGCGACAAAAAGCGGCGCGAAGATCGCCTTCAACCAGATCCACGAACCGTCCGGCAAACGCATTCAGTATGAAAAGGTGGTGCCCGGCATCGGGCCGGTCGACCTTGATGAGATCGTCAAAGGGTTCGAATATACCAGGGGCGAATATGTCCTGCTGGACGATGAGGAGATCGAGGGGGTCAGGCTGGAGAGCAAGAAGACGCTCGAACTGACCCAGTTCGTCGAAGCCCACGATATCGACATGATCTATTTCGAGAAGCCTTATTATATCGTTCCGGCCGATGATCTGGCGGAGGAAGCTTTCATCGTTCTGCGAGAAGCGCTCCGTCGTTCCCGCAAGGTGGGGTTGGGCCAGTTGGCGATGCGTGGTCGCGAATATGTCGTCAGCATCAAGGCGTGCGGGCGCGGCATGGTGATGGAGACGCTGCGCTATGCCGACGAAGTCAATCGCGCGTCGCACTATTTCCGGGACATCGGCGATGCGGACCCTGCTGAAGAGTTGCTCGACCTTGCGACCGCGCTGATCGACAAGAAAACCGGGAAATTCGATGCTACCGACTTCCACGACCGCTATGCCGACGCGCTGCGCGAACTGATCGAGCGGAAGAAGAAGGGCAAGACGCTCAATATAGAGCAGGACGACAAAGGCAGCGATCCGCGCGGCGCGAATGTGGTCGACCTGATGGCTGCGCTCAAAAAATCGATCGGAAGTGGCGCCCCGGCGAAGAGGGCGCCAAATAAACCCCCGTCAAGGGCGTCCGCGAAAAAAACGGCGAACAAGGCCGCCGCCAGGGGCAAGGCGCGCTGAGCGAAGGCGCAAGGCTGCGCTGTCAGCCATGGAAAGACGCCTTCTCGCGGGCCGGCTAGAGCACGCTGCGTTGAATCGGACGCAGGATCCGTGCTCTAATTCTTTGTTGTCGCATCGTTTTTTGCGCAAAATCGGTGCCCACTTTTGCGCACGATGCTCTAAAACTCGATCTCCAGTTCTATGACCTCGTCTGGCTCTCTGCGCGCTTGCGCTATCCATTCCCGTATCAGCGGCCAGTTGTTGATCGTTTCGCAATAGGCCACGGCCGTGGGTGAGAGTGGCACGGCATAGGTCAGGAACCGTTGCGCCACCGGCGCGAACATCGCGTCGGCCACGGTCGGGGCGCTGCCGAACAGCCACGGTCCGCCATGGGTGTCCAAACATTCTTCCCAGATCGTTTCGATCCGCTCTATGTCCGCTCGCGCGCCGGAAAATAACGGGAACTTGGCGTGACGGACCTTGAGGTTCATGGGCAACGCCGACCGCAGATTGGCGAAACCGCTATGGATTTCGCCGGAAACAGACCGGCAGTGCGCGCGCGCGATGCGGTCGGCCGGATACATGGCTGCGTCGGGATAGAGTTCGTGCAGATATTCCGCGATCGCCAGCGTGTCCCACACGCTCGCGCCCTCATGCGTCAGGCGCGGCACCAGTACGGAAGGGGAAAGGAGCAGCAATTCGGCCCGGTTTTCCGGGTCGTCCAGTGCGATCATCTTCTCTTCCACCTGCAAGCCGGCGAGCCGGCACAGCAACCAGCCGCGCAGCGACCAGGAAGAATAGTTTTTGCTGGAAAGCGTCAATTCGGCAATCGCCATGGCATTTCCTTCCATTTGACGGCATCATTCATGATGCGACGCAACATGAAAAGCATATATGATGTTTATCGCAAGGCCGAATCGGTCTGGGGCCCCGGAAGGTTCATTTAGAATTATGCGAATGCTCTATAGCGGATATCAAGCATGGAATGACATGCTCACGCCTGCCCGCCTCGCCGCGCGGGTAGCCCTGGGCATGAAGGGCGCGATGGGCCCGGCCGCCGACTGGGCGATGCCACGCCGTATGTTTGCGCTGATGGATGTATTCCAGGGGACGCAGTTGACGCACGCGCGGCCAGCCTATGACATCATGTCGGTGCGCTGCGGCAACGCCGATGTGGCGGTGCGGGAAGAGGTGGTGCTCGATCTGCCGTTCGGCAACCTGCTCCACTTCGCGAAGGATGTTGACGCTTCACAGCCGCGGGTGCTGGTGGTCGCGCCGATGTCCGGCCATTTTTCGACTCTGCTGCGCAGCACGGTGGAAACCCTGCTGAGCGACCATGATGTCTATATCACCGACTGGAAAAATGCGCGGGACGTACCGCTGAGCGCCGGGCGCTTCGGTTTCGACGAATATATCGATTATGTGATCACCTTCTTCCAGGATCTGGGGCCGGGCGCGCATCTCCTGTCGGTCTGCCAGCCCTGTGTCCCGGCGCTGGCCGCCGTGGCCCTGATGGCGGAGGATAAAGACCCTGCCACGCCCCGGTCGATGACCCTGATGGGCGGACCGATCGACACGCGCGCCGCGCCTACGGTCGTCAACGAACTGGCCAATGACAAGTCGATCGAATGGTTCGAACGCAACCTGATCACCACCGTCCCGATGCGCTATCCGGGTCGCGGACGGCAGGTCTATCCCGGTTTCCTGCAGCTTTCAGCCTTCATGTCGATGAATATGGAACGGCATGGCGCGCAGCATCGCGAACTTTACCAGTTGCTTGCCGACGGCAACGCGGTGGAGGCGAACAAGATCAAGGCATTTTACGAGGAATATTTCGCGGTTCTCGACATGACCAGAGAATTCTACCTTGAAACGGTCGATCGCGTGTTTCAGCGTACCTTGTTGGCAAAGGGGGAACTGACGCACCATGGCCGCGCCGTCAAACCCGGCGCCATCCGCCGCACCGCCCTTTTGACGGTGGAAGGGGAGCGGGACGATGTGTGCGCGGTGGGGCAGACCGCGGCGGCGCATGCCCTGTGCACCGGACTGCGCCCTCATCTGAAACGCCATCACCTCCAGCCCGGTGTTGGCCATTATGGCGTCTTTTCCGGCAGCAAATGGCAAAAGCAGGTCTACCCGCAGGTTCGCAACATCATCCTGGCGATGAACTGAGCGCGGATATGTCGGACGGGCGGCGGCGTCCGCCTGGCTTTATGTTATTCCGGGCGTGTCCATATCCACCATCCCCCGATCAGCGCCGCCGCGACAGGGATCAGGAACCAGGGGAAGGGCGAGAAGATCAGCGCCAGTACGACGCTGAACGCGAAGGCGGCCAGCGCGGCTTTCTTGCCCCGGCGGCTGATAGAACGTCGTTCGCGCCAGCGCAGGATGTGCGGGCCGAAATGACGATGGTTCAGCAGTCGGGCCTCCAGCGCGGGGCTCGACCGCGCGAAGCAGAATGCCGCCAGGATCATGAAGGGTACGGTCGGAAGCAGCGGCAGAACCGCGCCGATCGCGCCGAGCGCCAGTGAAAGACATCCCGCCGCGAGGTAGAGGGGACGGCGTATCATGCCGCGGGCAACCGCAACCGCACGAGCAGGCCGCCCATATCCTCGCTTTCTTCCAGCGTGATGGTGCCACCGTAGATTTCGACGACATCGCGCACGATGGCCAGGCCCAGTCCTGTCCCCGGCTTACCCGAATCGAGCCGCACGCCCCGGTCGAAGATGCGGATACGATCCGCATCGGGAATGCCCGCGCCATCATCCTCTATCAGGATTTCGATCGTAGCATGGCTGCTGTCCCCGACTGTACGTCCGACCGTGGCGAACACGCTGCCGCCGCCATATTTGGCGGCATTTTCAATGAGGTTGCCCAATATCTCATCCAGGTCCTGCCGTTCCACCCGGACCGCCGCCGTCTTGTCGCCGTCCTTGTCCACGCGCACTTCGGGGTAGAGGCGCCCCACGGCGCGTTCGACCGCGGTCAGGCTGGCCCACACGTCCGCCCGGCTGTGCGCCGCGCCGCGGCGGCCGACCGCGCGCGCGCGGGCGAGGTGGTGATCGACCTGGCGCCGCATCGTCGTGGCTTCCCGGATCACCGTTTGCCCCAGGTCGGGGGCCTGCGCGGTCGCGGCATTCATGATGACGGTCAGGGGTGTCTTAAGCGCATGGGCGAGGTTCCCGGCATGGGTGCGGGCCTCTTCCGCCTGTTGCTCATTATGGGCGAGCAGGGCGTTGAGTTCCTCCACCATCGGCAGCACTTCGGCGGGCAGGGCGGCGACGATGCGATTCTGCTCCCCTTCACGCATTTGGGCGATCTCCTTACGTATCTTGCGCAAGGGGAGGAGGCCGTACAGGGTCTGGAGCGTCACCAGCACGATAAGGCCCAGCGCCAGCAACGTGAAGCTGTGGAACAGGGTGGAGCGCAGCGTCTTTATCTGGCTGTCGAGGCCCGCCCGCGCCTGCGCGACCATGAACGTCCATCGCGTGTCGGCGCCCGGCAGCACCACGGTGCGTTCCATGATCCGCAGGTTTTCGTCGGGAAACTGGTCGCTGTCATAGATGTGAAACTGCTGATCGTCGCGATGCCCGTGCCCCTTGAGCGCGCGGTCCCACAAGGATCGTGATCGCCAGTCTTCATGTCCCCTGGCGCTGATCTGATAATACAGGCCGCTATTGGGTTCCAGAAAGCGCTGGTCGGCCAGCAGACGGTTGAACAGAACCTCGCCATCGGGGCCGATTTCAGCCGAGGCGATCATGGCGGTCAGCACATAATTCATGCCGTCGTCGAAATTGCGGGTCACGGCGTCCGCCAGCACCCGGTCCAGCGCGACGCCCCCGCCCAGCAACAGCACGCTGATCCACAACGCCGCGACGCCGATCATGCGGCGGCTGAGCGATCCGGTGGAGCGGACGGGGGGAGGCGTGGGGCTTTCCATGTCCGCCTATAGCTGGGGGATGTTCCTAGCGGGCGGGTTCGTCCAGGCTGTATCCCAGCCCCCTTATGGTGGTGATGACGTCGGGCCCCAGTTTCTTGCGAATCCGCGTGACGAACACTTCGATCGTATTGGAATCGCGGTCAAAGTCCTGATCGTAAATATGCTCGATCAGTTCCGTGCGGCTCACCACCTTGCCCTTGTGGTGGAGCAGGTAGGACAGCAGCTTATATTCCTGCGCGGTCAGCTTCACCGGCTCGCCGTTCAGCGTCACCTTGCCAGTCCGGGTGTCGAGGCGGACGTCACCAG
>JBFWMJ010000104.1:0-10033 GCA_050251675.1 Sphingobium sp. | reverse complement strand
CACCCGGATCGCCTCCTCCTCGCCGGTTTCCGGCAGCACTATGCCGACTTCCTCGCCGCCCAGCCGGCCGACAGCGTCGCTTGGCCGTTTGAGCGCGGCGCACAGATCGGCGACCGCGCGGATGACCATGTCGCCCGGTACATGGCCGTGCATGTCGTTGACCTGTTTGAAATGGTCGATGTCGCACAGGATCAGGCTTGCCGGACGCCGGTAGCGGACGAACAGCGCCGCGCTCCTGTCGACATCTGCCAAAAACGCGCGCCGGGTCAGCGCGCCGCTCAGAAAGTCGCGATCGGCTATGCGCCGCAATTCCAGTTGATCGACCACCAGCGATGCCAGGATGCCCATCATCTCGATCTGAGTCTGAGAAAAATCGCGCGGGATCGTATCGATGGCGCAGAGCGACCCGATATTATAGCCGTCGGGTGTTGCCAGCGGGATGCCGGCATAGCTGCGGATGCGGGGGCCGGCCGTCACCAGCGGATTGTTGCGGAAGCGCGCGTCACGCAGGGCGCCGGGGATGATCATCGGCCGGCGGTCGCGGATGGTATGGTCGCAAAAGGCGATATCGCGCGGCGTTTGCGACGCGGCGATGCCTTCGTGCGATTTGAGCCATTGCCGGTCGGCGTCGATCAGGGAAACGACCGACATGGGAACGTCGGTAATCGTGCGGACCAGTCGGGTGATCTTGTCGAAAGCGGGTTCGGCGGGCGTGTCCAGAATGTCATAGCGCGCCAGCGCGGCGAGGCGGCCGGCTTCATCGGTCAATTTCTGATCGTGCATCGCGGCATCCTTCAGCCAAGATAACGGATATGGGCATGGGTATCGGCGACACCCGCCTGTCGGCGCGACCGTTGACAGCGAAGCCTCGCCATGGGGAGGCAGTAAGGGGCCGGCCGCCCCAAAGCTGCGACATGGCGGGACGCGACGCCCTATTCCTCGCCGAACTTGTCCTCCACCAGGGTGATGAGCGTGTCCAGCGCCTGCTGAGCGTCCTGTCCGGTCGCGCTGATATCGATCGAATCGCCCAGTGCTGCGCCCAGCATCATCAGGCCCATGATGGACGTGCCGCTGACCTCTGCACCATCCTTGCTGACGACAATGTCGGCCGACAGGCTGCTCGCCAGCGTCACGAACTTGGCGCTGGCGCGCGCGTGCAATCCGCGCTTGTTGGCGATGCGAACCTGACGGCTGACTTTGATCATGTGCTGTTGCCCAGTAATTCCGATGCGACGCTGATATATTTCTGCCCTGCCTCGCGCGCGGCGGCGACCGCCTGCCGTACGTCCATCACTTTGCGGGCGCTTTCCAGCCGGATCAGCATGGGCAGGTTGATCCCGGCAATCACCTCCACCGTGCCCGCCTTGAGAAGGGAAATGGCGAGATTGGACGGGGTGCCGCCGAACAGGTCCGTCAGCAGGATGACGCCCTTGCCGGTGTCCACCTTTTCGACGGCGGTCGAAATGTCGGCGCGCCGGACCTCCATATCGTCCTCCGGCCCGATGCAGATCGCCTCGATCTGTTGCTGCGGTCCCACGACATGCTCCATCGCGACGATGAATTCGGTCGCCAGCGACCCATGCGTGACAAGTACAAGTCCTATCATGTGCTGTATCGGCCCAGTTGCTTCATGATTTATGCTTTCGGGCCTCCCGGTCGGCGCTTCTGCACGGCATCGTGCGGCGCCGATTCCATATTGCGGTGCGAGATGGTGGGCGAAAAGCCCGCCGCTTGCAAGTATCTGCCGATGCGTTCGGCGACATGGACCGAACGATGCTGTCCGCCCGTGCAACCGAAAGCCACGGTTATATAGGCCTTTCCGCTGTCGGCGTAGCGCGGCAGCAGCAACAGCAGCAGGTCCTCGATCTTGCCCAGCGCGTCGGCATAGGCCGGATCCTGGGCGATATAGGCGGCGACTTCCGGGTCTTGCCCCGTCTTGTCCCGCAAATGGTCGACCCAGTGTGGATTACGCAAAAACCGCATGTCGAACATCAGGTCCGCGTTGCGCGGCACCCCGCGGGCAAAGCCGAAGGACAGGATCGTCAGCACCGGGTCGGACGGATGTTCGCGCGCAAAACGGCTGCGCATTTCCTGTTGCAGCGCGTGGCTGGTGAAGTTGGTGGTGTCGATCACTTGCGTGGCCCAGCGGCGCAGTGGCGCGGTCATTTCGCGTTCGCGCGCAATGCCGTCGGCGGCGGGACGGTCGGCCGCGAGCGGGTGGCGCCGGCGCGTCTCGTCGAATCGGCGTTCCAGTTCCGCGCTGGAGCAGTCCAGAAACAGGGTCTCGATGTCGGGGCCGTGCTTTTCCCGCCATGCCGTGATCCGCCGGACGATGGCGTCGGCGTCGAAGCCGCGGGTTCGTGCATCGATGCCCAGCGCCAGCGGCCGGTCGCCGCCCTCGGCGTGACCGGCGGGCAGCGGCGTGTCGAGCAGCCGGTCGAGCAGGACGAGCGGCAGGTTGTCGACCACTTCCCAGCCCATATCCTCCAGCGTCTTGAGCGCGGTCGTCTTGCCCGCGCCCGCCAGGCCGGATAGCAGCAGAATGGTCTTGGGTAATGCCGGGGTCATCGTCCGCTCACCTCCCGCAGCGCCAGTTCGACCTTGATCGGCGCGGATGCTTCATGCGCGATAAGGCGGATGGCCGGTACGTCGACGCCGGCCAGCGCATGGACCGCTCCGTCATCGGGCATCCGGTCGATCCTGTCGGCCAGTTCGACCAGCAAGGCCACCGGCACATCCTCGACATGGGGCATGGCGACGATGCCGATGCCGCGCACCTCCATCTTTCCGGCGATGGTGGCGGGCGCTGTGGCGACCAGCCGGCCGTCGGTGGGAGCCAGCAGCGTATAGTCATCCGACACCAGCACGGCCCCCCGATCGATCAGGCGCAGGGCCAGATCGGATTTCCCCATGCCGCTGGCGCCGGACAACAGCACTGCGTGCCCGTCGATCGCCACGCATGTCGCATGCAGCATTTCGCAGGATATCGCCTGCATCTCCGTCATACTGAGCCATTCCCCCGGGATGGATCGCTACGTCGTGTTCTGCATGTCCGCCGATCCTGGCCGCTGGCGGGAAGGATGAAAATCCAGATATCGCCGCACGCGGACGGGACGTGACGACCGCATCCGTCGAATCAGTCGAAAAAAATAGGAGGTTTTATTATATTTTTCAATATTTTATTATGATATCTTCGGATACGGCCAAATCGGGCGCGGCTGCCATGGGCGATGCGTCGGCTCACATTCATTCCGACAGCATGCCGGGATCGCGTTCCACCGCCATGGGCAGGCGGACGATGAAGCAGGCGCCGCTCATCTGGTCTTCCCGGTCGGCGATGCTGATCCTGCCCTGATGCCCTTCGACGATCGACCGGGCGATGGCCAGGCCCAGTCCCGAATGCTTGCCGAACGCCTCTCCTTCGGGACGGACGCTGTGGAACCGGCGGAATACATGCTCGCGTTCCGTTTCGGGGACGCCTGGCCCTTCGTCCTCGACGCTGACGAGCACTTCATTGTCGGCGACGGTGGCGATGATCTGGACCAGCCCGCCGTCGGGAGAGAAGGACACGGCATTGTCGATCAGGTTTTCCAGCACCCGCACCAGCCGCTGTTCCTCGCCCAGCACGACCGCGACATCCTTGCGCGGGCGGGCGAAGGCGAGGCGGACGCCCCGGGGCACGCCGCGCGCTTCCCGCGCGACGATCATCCGTTCGATCAGCAAGCCAAGGTCGATCGGCTCGAAGCGCGTGCGCGACAGTTGCGCGTCGATGCGCGATGCCTCGGCGATATCCGTCACCAGCCGGTCCAGGCGGCGGACATCGTCCCGCGCGATGTCCATCAACTGTTCGCGCAGGTCCGGCCGGTCGACCCGTTCCAGCGCATCGAGCGCGGAACGCAACGAGGCGATAGGGTTCTTCAGTTCATGGCTGACATCGGCGGCAAAGGCGTCGGTCGCGTCGATCCGCTGGCGCAGGGCGTGGCTCATGTCCGACAGCGCGCGGGCGAGCATGCCGATCTCGTCGCGTCGTTCGGGCAGGCGCGGCACCATCACTTCGCGCGCGCGCCCCAGCCGGACGCGGACCGCCGCGCGCGCCAGGCGCTGAAGCGGCTGGACGATGGTACGCGCCAGGAACAGCGAAAGCAGCACCGACGCCAGCGCGGCGATCGCGAGCACGATGCCCAGCCGCAGCCGTTCGGCCCGGACGATCCGGGTGATGTCACGCGCATTTTCCGTCGCCAGCAGGCTGCCGCCGTCGCGGGTGCGCACCGCGGCGGAGATGACGAAGGTGCGGTCGGGCGCATAGCGGTTCATCGCCTGCGGTTCGCCGGTGCGCTGCGCTGCGCGTATTTCCGGCCAGGCCTGTGCCCGGTCGATCGCCGGTTCCTCGAAATCGGGGGGGCGGTCGGCGGATACGATGCGATCCATCGCCTTGTCCAGGAAACGCGCGACATGCCGGCGCCACCCTTCCTCCGAAGGCAGGCGCAGCCGGTATCGCGGCGCGTTCATGTGAAAACTGTCCGCGATCAGCTTGCCCGCGGCGTCGTACCGTCGCACCCTGTCGTCGGTGTGCTGCGCATAGGCGGCGATCAGCGGCGTCTGGCGGTCCACGGGCGCGTTGGCGATGCCGATGGCCAGCAGCTGCAATTCGCGTGCCGACTGCTCCAGCCGCGCGTCGACGATCCGGGTGCGATAGCTGTCGAGGTAGAAGAAGCCGCCGGCCAGCAGCGCGAGCGCAAAGACATTGACCGCCAGAATCCGGGGCGTCAGGCTGACGCGATCGGACCAGCGCAGGCCGTGGCCAGGCGCGTCATTCGTCGGAGAATCGGTATCCGGCGCCATAGAGCGTGTCGATTGCATTGAAGTCATTGTCCACTTCACGGAACTTGCGCCGTAAACGTTTGATATGGCTGTCGATCGTACGGTCGTCGACATAGACATCGTCCTGATAGCCGGCGTCCATCAACTGGTTGCGCGTCTTGACGACGCCCGGACGCATGGCCAGCGCCTCCAGGATCAGGAATTCGGTGACGGTCAGGGTGACGTCCTTGCCCATCCATTTCACGCGGTGGCGGGCCGGGTCCATTTCCAGCCGGCCGCGTATGATGGGATCGGCGACCGGCTCGTCCGTCGCGGCGGGGGTCCGGCTGACCTCCGCCCGGCGCAATATGGCGCGGATGCGGGCGATCAGCAGCCGCTGCGAAAAGGGTTTGGAGATGTAATCGTCGGCCCCCATGGCAAGGCCCAGCGCCTCATCCAGTTCGTCGGTCTTCGACGTCAGGAAGATGACGGGCATCGCGCTTTTTTCGCGCAGCCGGCGCAGCAGTTCGATGCCGTCCATCCGTGGCATCTTGATATCGAACAGGGCAAGATCGGCCGGGTTGTCCAGCAGCGCCTTCAACGCCGCATCCGAATCCGAATACAGCCGCGTCACGAAGCCTTCGGCCTGCAGCGCGATTGATACCGAAGTCAGGATATTCTTGTCGTCGTCCACCAGGGCGATGGTTGCGGTCATGCGCTGTTCCATTGTGTCGCATCGGGGCACCGGGCGCGCCGGCACAGTGTCTGCGAGCGTTAGACGATGGCGGATGCCCCCGCAAGGAACTCGCCGCCTGTTGACGAATCCCGAAGCGCTGTGAATAACCCCCGCAATGCAGGGAGACGAGAATTTGACGGTCCTGTTGGAAAGGCTTATGCCCGGTGCCGTCTGCAGCAAGTGATGCCGCGCGAGCAATGAACGCGGCGCACGGGAGTGGATCCGGTCGCAACCCAGTCGGTCGTTGGCGACCCATATCGATATAATCAGGAGCAAAGGCGTGCAGGCCAATTCCCCCATCACCCTGGACCAGCAGGGCATTCATACCAACGCTGAGCAGCACTGGAACCTTCCCACACCGCGACTGGTCGAGGCTGCTTTGGCCAACGGCGAAGGCATCCTGTCCAGGGATGGCCCGCTGGTGGTGAAGACAGGCAAGCATACCGGCCGGTCCGCCAACGACAAGTTCATCGTCAAGGATGCGGAAACCGCCGACACGGTATGGTGGGGCAAGACCAACGTGCCCATGACCCCCGACCATTTCGCCGCGCTGAAAGCGGATTTCCTCAAGGCGCTGGGTGAAAAGGACAAGCTTTACATCGCCGATCTATATGGCGGGTCGCAGCCCGAATATCGCGTGAATGTGCGCGTCATCAACGAACTGGCCTGGCACAACCAGTTCGTCCGCACCCTGCTGGTGCGTCCCGGGGCAGAGGAGCTGGGCGCGTTCGTCCCCGAATATACCATCATCGACCTGCCGACCTTCCGGGCCGATCCGGCCCGGCACGGCTGCCGTTCCGAAACGGTCGTGGCGGTCAATTTCACGGAAAAGCTGATCCTGATCGGCGGCACGCGCTATGCGGGGGAAATGAAGAAGTCGGTGTTCGGCATCCTCAATTATCTGCTGCCGGTTCAGGGCGTCATGCCGATGCACTGTTCGGCCAATATCGGCCCGAACGGTGATACGGCAGTCTTTTTCGGTCTGTCGGGCACCGGCAAGACCACCCTTTCCGCCGATGCCAGCCGCACACTGATCGGTGATGACGAACATGGCTGGTCGGACACGGCGGTCTTCAATTTCGAAGGCGGCTGCTATGCCAAGATGATCAACCTTTCGGCCGAGGCGGAGCCGGAGATCTTCGCCACGACCAGGCGGTTCGGCACGGTGCTGGAAAATGTCGTGATCGACGAGGATACGCGCGAAATCGATCTTGACGACAACAGCCTTGCTGAAAACAGCCGGGGTTCCTACCCGATCGATTTCATCCCCAATGCGTCCAGGGACAATCTGGGCCCGGTTCCCAGGACGATCATCTTTCTGACGGCCGACGCCTATGGCGTCCTGCCGCCGATCGCGCGGCTGACGCCCGATCAGGCCATGTACCATTTCCTGTCGGGCTATACCGCGCGGGTCGCCGGTACGGAAATCGGCGTGACGGAACCCACCGCCACCTTCTCGACCTGCTTCGGGGCGCCGTTCATGCCGCGCCATCCGTCGGTTTACGGCAATTTGCTGAAGGAACGGATCAACAAGGGTGGCGTCACATGCTGGCTGGTCAACACCGGCTGGGCAGGGGGCAAGGCAACGATGCCGGGCATCAAGCGCATGCCGATCCGCGTCACCCGCGCGCTGCTGAACGCCGCGCTCGACGGCAGCCTGAATGACGTGGAGTTCCGTATCGATCCCAATTTCGGTTTCGAAGTGCCGGTGGCGGTGAACGGGGTCGAAACGACCATCCTCGATCCGCGCGCCATGTGGGCGGACAAGGAAGCCTATGACGAAACGGCGGCCGGTCTGGTCAAGCAGTTCGTCGATAATTTCGCGCAGTTTGAGGAGCATGTGGACGCTTCGGTACGCGAAGCGGCGCTGACCGCCGCCTGATTGCGGGCAGGAATGACGGGAGGGCCGGGCAGCATGCTGTCCGGCCTTTTCATTTTATGGAGCGGCAGGGCGGTGCTATGCTGTGCGCTCTTCATATGGGGATTCGACGGATGAGCATGTTGGACGGTTTTCTGGGCAATCTTGGCAATCTTCAGGATGTGGCCGACCGGCTGGGCCTGCCGGCCGACAGCATGCAGGCCCTGCTGACGGAAATCAGCGCGAAGATCGGCTCGGGCGAAACCAGCGTCGCTGCGCTGGCCGCGACCGCGGCCGAACATGGTGTTTCGGCGGACAGCTTGCAGGAACTGCTGGCGCAGTTCGGGGGGGCGGAAGCGATTCTGGGGAAGCTGGGCGGAATGTTCGACAAGGATGGCGACGGCAATCCGTTGAACGAACTGAGCGGGCTGGCCAAGGGTCTGTTCGGCTGAACGGGCGAATGCCCCGATAATATCGGTTTTTTTTAACGGCTGTTTTGAGCCGGCCCGTGTCGGCATGCATGTCCTGTCATGGTAATCGCCGGGACATGCGCGGTCCGGGGGGAAGGGCATCCGTCCTGAACCCGCCGCGGGTGACATGGAAAATCAGCCTCTTGAGGGCTGCCGCCACCAGGGGCAGGCAGAGCGGTTCGGTAATTGAAACCATGCCGGCGCCGTCATGGCGGGCTTCACCTTTCCCGCGCACAAGATTTTTTCGCCTTGCCTTCGCACGGCCCGCGAGGCATTCGCGTTCGGTCCATTATTGCGAACGCCACGCAATTACCAAGCTCCGGCATGCCGGGACGGAAAGGCGATGAGGAAAGATATGAGCGACGTGACGACGGAACGGGTGGTACTGGAGCCTACGGGCGCGCTCAGCGTGGAAACGGTGCTGTCGGTCCGGCACTGGAACGAGCATCTGTTCAGCTTCCGCATCACCCGCCCGTCCACTTTCCGGTTCCGGTCCGGCGAGTTCGTGATGATCGGCCTGCAGGGCGGCAACGGCAAACCGCTGCTGCGCGCCTATTCCGTTGCCAGCCCCGCCTGGGACGAGGAACTGGAGTTCCTGTCGATCAAGGTTCAGGACGGGCCGCTGACGTCGAAGCTTCAGTTGATCCAGCCGGGCGATCACATCTATCTTGGTCGCAAGCCGACCGGCACGCTGGTGACCGATGCGCTGTTGCCGGGCAAGCGGCTGTTCATGCTGTCGACCGGCACCGGCCTTGCCCCGTTCCTAAGCTTGTCACGCGACCCCGATGTGTATGAGTTTTACGAACAGGTGGTGGTCGTGCATTCGGTGCGCAAGGTCAGCGATCTGGCGTTTCACGAAGAACTGGAAAGCAAGCTGGCGGCCGACCCGCTGGTGGCCGAACAGGCGGCCACGCAATTCCATTATGTGCCGACGGTGACGCGCGAGCCGTTCCGCAATAGCGGCCGGATCGACGCGCTGATGGACAGCGGTGCCTTGTTCGCGGGTATTCCGGGGCCGGCGAGATTCGATCCCGAAACCGACCGGATCATGATGTGCGGCAGCATGGAGATGATCAAGCAGTTCGGCGCGCATTTCGAAGAAAACGGCTTTGTCGAAGGATCGAACGCGGCGCCCGGCGCCTTCGTCATCGAGCGGGCCTTCGTCGGCTAGAGCACGCTGCGTTAAATCGAACGCAGGACGCGTGCTCCGATTCTTTGTTGTCGCATCGTTTTTTGCGCAAAACCGGTGCCCACTTTTGCGCACGATGCTCTAACCGGGCGAGGCGCATAATCGGGCAAGGGACGACTAATCGGGCAAGGGACGGCGGGACGGCATCGGCCCATGCCGGTCCCGTCCGTTGCTACGGTCAGCGGCTGCGCTATTTCCCGCTGGAGACGCGCCAGATCACGCCGCCAACATCGTCGCTGACCAGCAGGGCGCCGCTGGCGTCGGTCACGACATCGACGGGACGGCCACGGGCCTTGCCGTCGGCGGTCAGAAAGCCGGTGAGGACGTCGATCGGCTTTGCCGTGCCCGCCCGCCCTTCGTCGTCGAACGACACGAACACCACTTTGTAGCCCGCGGCGGGCTTGCGATTCCAACTGCCGTGCAGGCCCACGAACGCGCCGTCGATAAAGGGCGCGCCCAGTCTGGCCGTGTCGGCGAAGGTCAGGCCGAGCGGCGCGACATGATTGCCCAGCGCATAATCGGGACGCTTGGTATATTCGCGGACTTCCGGCCGCTGAGGCTGGACGCGCCGATCCTCATAGCCGCCCCAGTAATTCCAGGGCCAGCCATAGAAGCCCCCGAATTCGATGCGGGTCAGATAATCCGGCACCAGATCGCTGCCCAGCATGTCGCGTTCGTTGACCACGCCCCACAAGGCGCCGCTTTTCGGTTCGAAAGCCATTCCCACCGGATTGCGCAATCCGGCCGCGAAGATGCGATAATCGCCGGTCTTTGGGTCGACCTCCAGCACATTGGCGCGATTGGCCTCGGCATCCAGACCGCCTTCGGCGATATTGCTGTTCGATCCGACGCCGACATAGAGCAGGCCCTGCGGACTGGCCGCCAGACTGCGGGTCCAGTGCATATTGGGCGCGCCGGCCGGCAGATTCAGGATCTTGCGGCCTTTGGCGGTTATCCGCGTATCGCCTTCCTTATAGGGA
>JBFWMJ010000103.1:0-10689 GCA_050251675.1 Sphingobium sp. | reverse complement strand
TATTGTCGGGAAGCATGCGTGCTCGGCTCCGGCTGCTGAAAGGACCAGAGCGCATTATCCTCTGGGCGGGGCGATGCCCAGCGCAAAGCTATTCAAGTTCGATAATATATATTATGTTAAATATAAAGGCTGCACTCAGGGGGTCAGGACCATTTCCCCGTCCTGCACCCCCCAACTTTTCAACTGGGAAAGCAGGTTCATGCCGATCACATTTACTTCTCCGAACGTGGCGGACACGGCGACCGGCAGATCGGTCGCGCGCACCGGACCGACAGCCAGGACCGCGATGCTGGACCGCCGAACTTCAATCTGGCCATTGGCGGTGGTCATCATCATGCCCGGCGCGCCGGGTTCGATGGATAGCCCGGCTGCCCGCGCCGTGCCCTGAGACAGCGCCGTCATCGTCGCGCCGCTGTCTATCAGGAACCGGGCGGCCGTGCCGTTGATCGTCCCTTCGACCCAATAATGTCCGTCAGGCGACACCGGTATACGCAACATGCCGCCCGAGGTCCGGCTGCCCGGCATGTCCGCTGGCGTGCCGGCCTGATCGGAGCCAGCCTGTTCCGCTACAGCCGGCGCGTTGCCAAAGCGTGCCGAAAACAGGCCCTGCCGCTCTCCCAGCTTGTACAGGGCCAGCAGGCCGACAAAGATAGCCACCCAGGTCAACGCCATGCGGATCGCCCCGCCCGCCGGGAGCCGCCGGCTGACCAGCGCGGACCCCACCAGCACCAGCGCCATGAGATACCAGATGGTTGACAGGGCCTGATCCCCCGTCTCGCTCATAATCCATCCCCGGCGCTGTCCAGCACGACCACCATGCCGTCATATCCCGGTTCGATCCCCGGCGGCAATGCGCGGCACAACGCGGCATAGTCCATGCTGTTGTCCATATGCGTCAATATGGCGCGGGCCGGCCTGACGGCCGCGATCGCGTCGAGGGTCAGCGCCAGATGCGGATGGCTGGGGTGCGGCCGTTCGCGCAGTGCGTCGACGACCCACGCATCCACGCCATCGAACAAAGCCAGCATGGCGGGCGTCACGACATGAAAATCCGTCGAATAGGCGATGGTGCGCGCCCCATGGGAGAAACGGAAGCCTGTCGAGAATATCTCGCCATGGGGCTGATCGACACAGGCAACATCGATGTCGCCGATCCGCAGACCGTCGGGCAGGACTTGGCCTTCGATGATCGGCCTGTACCCATGTTTGCCGGTGAAGGCGTAATCGAACCGCCGTTCCAGAAGAGCCAGGGTGGGCGCCCGGGCATAACCGGGCAAGGGCGCGCCGCGATGATGGTGCAGTTGGCGCACATCGTCCAGGCCATGCGTATGGTCGGCATGGTCATGGGTCCACAGGATCGCGTCGATGTCGATCACCTGGGCGGCCAGCAACTGTTCGCGCATATCCGGCGAGGTATCCACCAGGATACGGGTCGTCCTGCTTTCGACCAGGATCGACACGCGCGTACGCCGGTTTCGTGGTTCGCGCGGATCACATGCCCCCCAGTCATTGCCGATCCGTGGCACACCCGATGAGGTGCCGCTGCCCAATATGGTCAGCTTCAGGGTCATTGTGAGCGGGGCGCCGCGATCTTGCCGAACAGGCGCAGGAAATTGGCGGATGTCGCGTCGGTAAGCTGTTCAATGCTTTCGCCGCGCAGATCCGCCAGGAAACGCGCGGTATCCGCGACATAGGCCGGTTCGCATGGGCGGCCGCGATGCGGAACCGGCGCGAGAAAGGGCGAATCCGTTTCGATCAGCAGCCGGTCGATCGGCAGACGCGCGGCGGTTTCCTGCAAATCCCGGGCGCTCTTGAAGGTCACGATGCCCGAAATGCTGATGTAGAAGCCAAGCTCAAGCGCCGCGTCTGCAAAAGCGCCGCTGGCGGTGAAACAGTGGATGAGGCCCGGAAACGCCCCCTTCCCCATTTCGTCGCGCAATATAGCCAGCGTGTCGTCCTCAGCTTCGCGGCTGTGGACGATCAGCGGCAGGCCGGTGTCACGGGCCGCGGCGATGTGCGCGCGGAAACTGGCCTGCTGCCGCGCGCGGTCGCTATGGTCGTAATAATAATCCAGCCCTGTTTCGCCGATACCGGCAATGCGCGGATGCCGCGCGCGCGCCACAAGTTTGGCCGTGTCCACCTCCGGGTGGTCGTCCGCTTCATGGGGGTGGATGCCCACGGTCGCCCAAATGTCATCCTCCCGCACGGCGGTGTCCAGCACCGCATCCCACTCGCTTTCGCGGGTGGCGATGTTCAGCATCAGGCCAACGCCGGCCGCGCGCGCACGTTCCAGCACATTATGCTGATCTTCAACCAACCCTTTGTAATTCAAATGGCAATGACTGTCGATCAACATGGGTCAGCTGTCCGTTTCGACAAGGTCCAGACGGGGAAACAGCGGCCTGGGCGCTGCCAGTACGAATCCGCTTTCCGCCAGCGGGCCGTACCAGTTCTCGCCGATCGCGGCATAGGTCCGTTGATCCGGGGGGACGCCCATATGGTCAAGCAGGGCGGTGGCGCTGGCCGGGATGACCGGCAATATCCCCACCGCCAGCTGGGCAATGGCGACATAAAGCGTGGCAAGTACCGTTTCCATGCGTGCCGGATCGGTTTTCCGCAAGGTCCAGGGCGCCTGTGCATCGATATACTGATTGCAGGCAAAGGCCGCGCGCAACCAGGCGTCAATCGCGACCGATGGTGCGAGATCCGCCATGGCGGCCGGCATGTCCGTAAACACCGCGCGCGATACATGGTCGAGCAAATCCGCATCGGCATCCTGTTGTGATCCAAGATCAGGAAGATGATCGAGATTCTTTGCAATGAAACTCAGCGTTCGCTGGGCGAGATTGCCGAACGTATTGCCCAGATCGCTGTTGGACCGCTGGACGATCGCCTCGGCGCTGTAGCTGCCGTCGCTGCCAAAGGTGACCTCCGACAGAAGGAAGTAGCGCAACTGGTCGACGCCGAAGCGGTCCGCCAGTTCGACCGGATCGGCAACGTTGCCGACCGATTTCGACATTTTCTCACCACGGTTCAGCAGGAAGCCGTGGCCGAATATCTGCGTTGGCAATGGCAACTTTGCACTCATCAGAAAAGCTGGCCAATAAACAGCATGAAAACGCACGATATCTTTGCCGATAATATGGGTGATATCGCCCCCTGCGGCCCAATAGCGCGCCATGCGATCAGGGGCGTCGGGATAGCCGCAGCCGGTAAGATAGTTGGTCAGCGCGTCGACCCAGACATACATGACATGGCCGTCGGCTCCCGGCACCTTCACGCCCCAGTCGAAGCTGGTCCGCGAAATCGACAGGTCGCTCAGCCCGCCCTCGACGAAACGCAGGATTTCGTTGCGCCTGCTTTCCGGGCGGATGAAGCCCGGTTGCGCGGTGTAGAGATCCAGCAATTTCTGCTGATAGCGGGACAGACGGAAAAACCAGCTTTCCTCCACCGTCCATTCGACCGGCGTCCCCTGAGGGGAGAGTTTTATGCCCCCTTCCCCATCGGTAATTTCCTTATCGTCGTAAAAGGCTTCGTCCCGGACAGAGTACCACCCTTCATACCGGCCCAAATACAGGTCGCCATTGTCCTCCATCGCCTGCCAGATCGCCTGGCTCGCACGATGATGATCGGGCTCGCTTGTGCGAATGAAGCGATCGTAGCTTATATTAAGTTTGTCGTTCATATCTTTGAAATAAGACGACATTTCATCTGCAAGAACGCGCGGTTCCACGCCTTTTGCGCGGGCGGCCTGCGCCATTTTAAGGCCATGTTCGTCCGTGCCCGTCTGAAAGAACACGTCGCGCCCCGCCATCCGGTGGAAACGCGCGATCGCGTCGGTCGCGATCACTTCATAGGCATGGCCGATATGCGGGCGGCCATTAGGATAGCTGATGGCTGTGGTGATGGTGTAGGGCTGCGACATGGGCCTTCCCTAGCGGGTCATGGCGGTCAGGCAAAGACGCTTTTCAGCGCGGCTCCGCCGCAAGCGCGGCGACGTGGCTTGCAAGGTCGAATATGACGGCTCCCGGTTCGAGCGAAAGGATGATGGCGCCGTTGGCGAGGTGGCGCGCCGCATCCCAGCGATCGAGCGCGACGCCGAGGGCGGCGCCGCGACGCGTGCGCGCCGCCGCGGCGATGAAAGCGGGCGCGCGCTCCAGAAAAGCTTCATAGCGTGGCCGTGCTGCCTTGGTCGCCAGTGCTTTGGCCAGCGAGAGGCGTCGCCGATTGTCAGGATCGCCATCGGCAGCGATGGCCTGAAGCGCCGCTTCCAGTTCCGCGATGTCCAGTCCGGCATAGCCCAGCGCCCGTCCGGGAGACCCCTCCCCCGCCCGCACCAGTGCTTCTACCTCCGCTTCAGGAAGGTCGGGCCGGGCCGTCCGTACCGCCGTGCGCATGGCGGCGTCGGATAACGGGTCGAACCGCAGCATGCGGCAGCGCGACCGGATCGTCGGCAGCAGGCGCGCGGGCGCGTGGGACACCAGCAGGAACAGCATGTCGGCGGGCGGCTCTTCCAGATTCTTCAGCAATGCATTGGCGGCGCTGCGTTCCATATCATCGGCGCTGTCGATGATGACGATACGGCGGGTGGACAAAGACGGCGCGCTATGGATCAGCCGTTGCAACCCGCGAACCTGATCGACGCTGATGTTCCGCGCGACGCCGCCATCCTTTTCCAGACAGGTGAGGATAGCATAATCGGGATGCGCGTCCGCTTCGATCAGGCGGCGGATCGGGTGTTCGGCGGGGACGTCCAGCCCGTCGCCCGGCACCGCGGGACCGGCCGCCTCCGCCAGCAGCCGCATGGCCGCCGCGCGCGCGAAACCGGCTTTACCGATGCCGCGCGGTCCCGCCAATAGCCATCCATGATGCAGGCGATCGCCCCGTGCCGCGTTCAGCAACGCAGCCATGGGCCCGTCATGGCCGACCAGTGCCGGCGTCATGGAAGCATATCCGCCAGAGCGTCCACCAGGCGGCGGGTAACGCCATCCGGCGGGCCGGAAGCGTCGATGACGCGGAAACGGTCTGGCTCCTGCTCCGCGAACCCCAGAAACGCGCGTGCCACGGCCGCGTGATAATCCGGGTCACGCCCGCCGATCCGGTCGATGTCCGCGCCGTCACGCCGACGCGCGCGGTCGGCCGCCTGTTCCGCGTGTAGCGACAGGAGCAGCGTGCGATCCGGCAACAACCCGCCGCTGCCGAACCGATGAAGCGCCATGAGGTCGACATCGTCAATTCCACTCATGCCCTGATAGGCGCGGCTGGAATCGAGAAACCGGTCGCACAGCACCCAACTGCCCCGGTCGAGCGCGGGCAGGATCGCTTTTTGCACATGGTCGGCGCGCGCGGCGGCGAAAAGCAGCGCTTCGGCGGGCGCGCTCCACCGATCCGCTTCGCCGGTCAACAGCAGGGTACGGATCGCTTCCGCGCCCGTGCTGCCGCCGGGCTCGCGCGTTTCCAGCACATCGATGCCCCTCGCGCGCACCATGTTCGCCAGAGCCTTCACCTGCGTGGATTTTCCGGCGCCTTCGCTCCCTTCCAGGGAGATGAACTGCCCGCGCGTCACCCGAACAACGACTTGAGGCCGTTCCAGAGGCGACCGAAGACGCCCGCCTCGGACACTTCCTCACCCGCGACCAGTGGCATGATCTGCGGCGGCGTGTCGGGTGTGGACACGATCAGTTCGGCGATCTTCTGCCCCTTGGCGATCGGCGCCTTGATCGGTCCCATATAGGCGATCTTGACGGAAATGTCGGCGGACGCCGTGCGCGGCAGGGTGACCGCCAGATTCTGGGGCGCGACCAGCGACACTTTGGTGGCACTGCCCTGCTGGACCTCCGCCGTGTCGACCACTGCGCCCTTGGCAAAGAGCCGCTGGGCCTTCCACGCCTTGAAACCCCAGTCCATGAACCGCACCGATTCGGCAATGCGCCCATTGAAGCTGGTCAATCCGGCGACCACCATGACCAGGCGGCGGCCATCCTGTTCGGCCGATCCGGCAAAGCCGTACCCGGCTTCCTGCGTATGGCCGGTTTTGAGACCGTCGGCACCCGCAATCCTGCCCAATATCGGATTGCGGTTCGATTGGGCGATGTCGGCGCCGCCCATCGTCTTGCCCCAGGTGAAGGATCGCGTCGAATAGAAGTTTTTGTAGAGGTCCGGCGTTTCCTCGATCGTGGCCTGCGACAACAGGGCCAGATCCTCCGCCGTTACATAGGTCACGCCCTCGTCCGGCCAGCCGTTGCTGGTTCCGAAATGGCTGTTTCTAAGCTTGAGGCGCTTGGCCTCCTCGTTCATCAGGGCGACGAAGGCCTGTTCCGTTCCGGCTATCCCTTCGGCCAGAACGACGCAGGCATCGTTACCGGACAGCGTGACGATGCCATGCAGCAGATCCTCCACCGACACCTGCTCGCCCGGCGACAGGAACATGGTGGACCCGGCGGCGGGGCCGTGCCACTGGCGCCAGGTTTCCGGCCGCACAGTGAACTTCGTGTCCAGTTTCAGATCGCCCTTCTGGATCAGGCGGAACGCGACATGCGTGGTCATCATCTTCGCCATCGACGCCGGCGGGATACGCGTCTGCCCCCCCTTGTCATACAGGACTGCGCCGGACGACAGATCCTTCATATAGGCGATGGGCGCTTCGCTGGTGTAGGGCGGCGCGGCGGCCGTCAACGGCTGGGCGACGAGCCCGGCGAAGAGGATGGCGGCGACGGTCTTGTTCATGAAACGGCCTTTTGCAACGATGAGTCTGGAAAGGGGCGGGACTCGGGGATGAGGGACATGCCTAGCGCGTGTCATTAGCCATGATGCGGGCATTCTCAAACCCCTTGGCGGCAGCCTGACGAATACCGGCCTGTGCGGCCTGCCGGGTCGGATAGGGACCGTAGCGGACCCGCCACACGCCCCCGCCCTGAACGATGGACGCGCCGATGGAGCGGGCGACCCGTTCGGCGCGGTCGCGCGAACCGAATGCCGCAACCTGCACGACATAAGCGCCCGACGCCGTCGAGGGCGCCGCCGATACCGGGAGGGTGGCCCGGGCGGGAGGGGCGACGGCCGGCGACGGCGGGGGCGTAGGCGCGGAACGGCGGGCACCTCCCTCCTCCACGACGAACCTGTCGGACGGTTGGACGCCCGGCGGGTTTTCCGGTGCCTGCTCCACGGGCGGCTGAAAGCTGACGCCGGGCGGCGCGGATCGGGTGGTCGCGGGAACCGGGGACGGGGCAGGAGTCGCGGCGCGTGGGGGTGTGGAACGACCGGGCGCGGCGGCCGCCATGGCCGCGGGCCGGTTGCCCAGCCGTTTGCGCAGCGCGATCAACAAGGCGTCGGGGGTTTCCAATCGCTCCGCCGCGCGGCCATGGGCGCGCAGCACGGCGCGTTCCTGCTCCGGCGGATTGACCCGGCGTATTCGGACAGCCGCCGGCCCCGATCCATTCATCCCGAGTTGGTCGGCCGCACCGCGCGACAAGGCCGCAATCGCGTCCCCGGAAAGCGGGCCACGGTCGTTGATACGCACCAGGATGGTTCGTCCCGTGTCCAGCGCCGTTACCTCGACATAGCTCGGCAGCGGCAATGTCCTGTGCGCGGCGGTGACGGCGGATGATGCGAACGGTTCGCCACTGGCGGTGGCGTCCCCCTGCCGGTCATCCCCATGGATCACGGCATAGCCGACCTCGTCATAGTCGGGCGCGTCCCGCGGCGTGTAGGTGGTGCCGCCGATTTGATAAGGCGCGCCGATCCTTACCGGATGATCGACGGCCATGCCGCCCTGTTCCGACGGCGCAGAACGCTCAGGACGTGGCGCTGACGCGAAGCTGTGGCCGCTACCGCTGCATGCCAGCAGGGCCAGCACGCCGGCGGCCCACCCCGCCCGCTTATTGTTTGACCGCATTCGCCAGCAACCCCACCGATAAAGCATAGAAATTGGAGCAGTTGTAATCGAGTATCGCACGATAATTGCCGGTCAGCAGATAGGCCGTTTTGCCGGGGCCATCGGGTTCCAGCAATGTGGCGAGGACGGTATCGTCCAGCCGGCTCCCACCGCTTGGCATGACGCCCATGCGCCGCCATTCGGCCATGGTCTGCCAGCGGCTGTGCCGGTTGAAGACGCGCGGGCAGCGTGTAGGGTTGGTACGCGCCGCCACCGCCGCGCGGTTGAAGCCCGCCGGCACGCTGACCGCGATGCCCCATGGCTGGCCCGGTCGCCAGCCGGCATGCACGAAATAATTGGCGATAGAGGCCAGCGCATCGGCTTCGCTGGTCCAGATGTCCGCCCTGCCATCGCCGTCGCCGTCCTTGGCCAGCCGCAGATAGACCGACGGCAGGAACTGGGGATAGCCGGTCGCGCCGGCCCAGCTGCCGACCAGGCGGCTGCGCGGCACCCCGTTATCGAGCATTTTAAGCGTCGCCAGCAGTTCCGGTTCGAACAAGGTGCGTCGGCGCCCTTCCCAGGCCAGCGTCGCCAGCGACCGGATAAGGTCGAAATCACCGGTGTAGGAACCATAGTTGGTCTCATGGCCGTAGATCGCGACCATGATCTCTTCCGGCACCCCCGTTTCCGCCTCGATCCGCGCGAGCCGGGTACGGTTGGCGGTGTAGGCGACGCGGCCCCGGCTGATCCGCGCGGCATCCACATGTCGGGCACGATAAGGCTCAAAATTGGGAATGGGCGAGTAAGCGCCGCCTCCGGGCTGATTCTGGTCCAGTTCGATCACGCGCTGATTGGGCGTGAGGGTGGGAAAGACGCTGTTCAGCGTCGCATCGCGGATTCCCATTGCCCGTGCCTTGGGCCTCAGCGATTCCAGGTAGGACTGGAATCCCCCGCTATCCTGGGCATCGGCCGCACGCGGCAAGGCGCCGGCAGCGATCAGTGCGGCAAATGCCAGCAACAGCGAGAAAATGGACGAGCGCATGCAGAATCTCCTTGCCCTGTTGTTGCACAGGCCGGGCGGCAGGTGAATCCCCTTAATCACCGCAGGATGGACCATCGGAACGGCGCGGACAGCATTTTGCGCTTGGCAAGGCGTCCGGGTGCGTTAGGAAGCGCGAGGCGGACAAAGCGCCCGGCACAGCCGTGGTACGCCGCCGAATCGTCGTGGAAGAGTGGCCGAGTGGTTTAAGGCACTGGTCTTGAAAACCAGCGACGGGGCAACCCGTCCGTGGGTTCGAATCCCACCTCTTCCGCCAAACATTCATAAGTCATTGATATAAAAGATAAATATCTCAGAAAACGGCGCAGTTCTGCGCCATTCGGGACGATGGTCCGGTCTGCAGAGAGCGTATCTTGGACAACATTTGGCCGCCCTGGCCGCTTTTTCTCTGTCGCCTGATATGGCAGTACGGAGTGAATAATTGTCGGCTGCTTTTGATGGTCTGGCAACGCAAAGCGGCGCCCAAGCGCCGCTAGTGGTATAACGCGTTGAGATCGATCACATCCCGAACAAAGTGATCTGCTCGTTCCAGTCGATCGGCAGGTTGGCGGTGCGTAGAGATGTCGCAGTGACCGAGGCGGGCTGTGTACCGGCGAGGATTGCTTCGACGATCGCGGGCGCGAGGAAGTTCAACCGAACCAGGCGCGATACCCAAGAGTCGTTGACTTGCTCATCGCGTGCGATGGTGGCGATATCGATTGTGCCGGTCTGGAGCTGTTGCCACCAGCCGCGTCCTTTGCGCAATAACTCTATGAGGCCGGGATCGGGCCTGCCCTGTGAGACCGGTCGGCCATCACGCTGGACCAGCCGGATGGCTCGGCCTGTTCGGGTCAGACGGACCGGTGAGGTAAGCGGGATCCAGGTCTGCGTATCTGCTGGGTGCTCGACACCGCAAGCTGTGCATAGAGCTGTGACTGACAGCTCGACCGATATTTCGTGTGGTTGGACGGCGACCTTTGCCACAAGATCGCGGATCGTATCGCGCTGCTTGCTGCGGATCGAAGCGACAAGCTGTCCGGCCTTTTTGAGGATCATGAGTAGGCGATCGCTTTCGAGCGGTATCCCCGCTCGCGCGAGCAGGGCCAGCGGATCGTTGAGCGCCTCGGCCAGAAGCTGGCTGACGGCCGTCTCGATCTCCAGAGCCGGGATACGCAGACCTTCCGCATGGGGTGCATCAGGTGCGTGCTGGAGTGACCGACTCACATAGTAACGATAGCGGATCTTCTTCTTGCAGGCATGGACGGCGACCAGCGGCTCGCCGTGCTGATCGACGATCCGACCCGCAAGAAGGCTAGGCGATTGTGCCCTCCTGCCAGATCTCTCGCCCTGCCGATTGGTGGCCAGCATCTGCTGGACAGCATCCCATATTGCCCGATCAATGATTGCCGGATGTTTCCCGGCATGGACCTGCCCCTTATGATGGATTTCGCCGATGTAGATGGGGTTGGAGAGCAGCCTGTAGATCTGCCCGCGAGTGAACGGACGGCCGCCTGTCATCCTCCCGGTCGTGGCGGTGCGCTCCGGAGCAATAAAGCCTTCTTGCGCCAGTTCTCCGGCAACCAACCGGACATTGCCGAGATCAAGGTAGCGCGCGAAGATGCAACGGACGATCTCGGCATGCCCATCGACGATCGCTAGCGTCCTGCCGTCGTGGACTTGTAACGGTTTTGTGCCGGTCACCTATCTCATTATGCCACCTTGGCTTCGAAGGCGAGCGGGCTGATGCCACCCAGATATGAATGTCGGCGGCGGGTGT